>DASTWP010000185.1:0-2116 GCA_035765835.1 Solirubrobacteraceae bacterium | reverse complement strand
GAAGGTGGCGCGGATCGCGCGGTGCGCGCCGGCGTTCGCGTGTTTCGTCGTGGAACAAAGGCATCGCCATCCCCGGGGCCGCGCGGATTCCCATCGTGCGGCCCGCTCGCCCGCGCGGTCAACACGCTGCTACGCTGTCGCGATGGATGAAATCCCCGCGACGACGCCGGTTCCCGGCCCCACGATCAAGCCGATGGCCGAGCGTTTCCGCGGCTACCTGCCGGTCGTGGTCGACGTCGAGACCGGCGGCTTCGACTGGAACCGGCACGCGCTGCTGGAACTCGCCGCGATCCCGATCGAACTCGACGCCGAGGGCCGCCTGGTGCCCGGCGAAGTCGCCTGCTCGCACTTCGAACCGGCGCCCGGCACCGAGATCGACCCGAAGTCGCTCGAGGTCACCGGCATCGTGCTCGACCATCCGTTCCGCATGGCCAAGCCCGAGCGCGAAGCGCTGGACCACGTCTTCGCGGCGGTGCGCGCCGCGGTGCGCCGCCACAATTGCCAGCGCGCGATCCTCGTCGGCCACAACGCGCACTTCGACCTGAACTTCCTCAACGCCGCCGTGGCGCGCGTGCAGCACAAGCGCAATCCGTTCCATCCCTTCAGCGTGTTCGACACGGTGACGCTGGGCGGCGTGGCGTACGGTCAGACGGTGCTGGCGCGCGCGGTGCAGGCGGCCGGCTTCACCTGGAAGAGCGACGAGGCGCATTCGGCGGTGTACGACGCCGAGCGCACCGCCGAGCTGTTCTGCAAGATCGCCAACGCCTGGCAACCGCTGTAGAGCCGACCCATGGTCGGCTTTGCGCGCAGCCGACCATGGGTCGGCTCTACGGCGAGGCGAGCTTGAGCCCGACGATGCCGGCGACGATCAGCGCGAGGCTGACCATGCGGCCTGCGTTCGCCGGCTCGCCCAGCAGCACGATGCCCAGGATCGCGGTACCCACGGCGCCGACGCCGACCCACACCGCGTAGGCCGTGCCCACCGGAAGCGACTTCATCGCGATGCCGAGCAGGCCGAGGCTGATCGCCATCGATGCGACCGTGCCCACCGTCGGCCACGGCTTGGTGAAGCCATCGGTGTACTTGAGCCCGATCGCCCAGCCGATCTCGAACAGGCCCGCGAGCACCAGCACCAGCCACGACATCGCGCTTCTCCCCGCCCGCCCGGCGTCAGGCGAGGCCGCGCTGGCGCACGGCCTCGAACAGCGCGACGCCGGTGGCGACGGACACGTTGAGGCTTTCGGTCGTGCCCGGCATCGGGATGCGCACGAGCCTGTCGCAGGATTCGCGCGTGAGCCGGCGCAGCCCGTCCGCCTCGCCGCCGAGCACGATCGCGACGTTGCCGGTGAGGTCGAGCGCGTACAACGACGCCTCGGCATCGCCCGCGAGGCCATGGATCCACACGCCGAGCTTCTGCAGGTCGCGCAGGCAGCGCGAGAGGTTCGTGCAGCGGATCACCGGGATGCTGTCGGCGGCGCCGGCCGAGGTCTTGCGCACCGTCGCGGTGACCTGCACCGCCTTGTCGCGCGGGATCACCACCGCGGTGACGCCGGCCGCGGCCGCGCTGCGCAGGCAGGCGCCGAGGTTGTGCGGGTCCTGCACGCCGTCGAGCACCAGCAGCAGCGCGCGGCCTTCCGCCGCTTCGACGAGCGCCGGCAGCTCGTGCTCGTCCCAGGTCTTCGCCGCCGCGTAGCGCGCGACCGCGCCCTGGTGGCGCAGGCCGCCGGCGACGCCGTCCAGCGCCTGCTGCGCGACGCGGCGAACGTCGATGCCCTTGCGGCGCGCCTCGCCCTCGATCGCGACGATGCGCGGATTCTTCGCGCCGGCCTCGAGCAGCACCTCGCGCACGTTCTCCGCATCGTGCTCCAGCGCGGCCGAGACCGCGTTGATGCCCGCCACCCACTGGCTGTCCTTGCTCATCTAGTACTTGCTCTTCTTGCGGCGGGCGGGCTGGCCGCGGGGCGTGGGCGGCGGAGGCTCGACGCGGCCGCGGTCCTCGACCAGGCGGAAGTCGATCTTGCGCTCCTCGAGGCTGGCCTTGAGCACCACGATGCGGACGCGGTCGCCGAGCCGGTATTCGTGGCCGCGGCGCTCGCCGGCCAGGGTCTTGCGCACC
>DASTWP010000184.1:0-10975 GCA_035765835.1 Solirubrobacteraceae bacterium | reverse complement strand
GGCGCGACGCCTCCAACCCCGTCCCCGAGTCGATCGTGACGCGCGCGCCATCGGCCGAGCTGCGTCCCGACCAGCGCGACGAGGACTCGCTGCCGCCCTACGAGGTGCTCGACGCGATCCTCCAGGGCTACGTCGAGGAGGACCTCGGGGCCGAGCAGCTCGTCGCACGCGGGCTGCCGCGCGAGGACGTGGAGCGCATCATCCGGCTCGTCGACCTCGCCGAGTACAAGCGCCGCCAGAACCCGCCCGGGATCAAGGTGACCTCGAAGGCGTTCGGGCGCGACCGGCGCGTGCCGATCACGAACCGCTACCGGGGCTGAGCCTCAGGCGCTCGCCTGCGGGGGCAGGTCGCGGACGGCGATCGTCATGCGCACGAGCGCGCACAGGCGCCCGCCGTCGTCGGTGATCTCGACCTCCCAGACCCACGTCGTGCGGCCGCGATGGCGCCGGCGCGCGCTCGCGTGCACGGTCCCCTCGGTGATCGGGCGCAGGAAGCTCGTCTGGTTCGACAGGCCCTGCGCGGACTTGCCGTCCGGGTAGACCGCGGCCGCGGTCGCCATCGACGTGATCGACTCCGCGATCGAGGCGTAGACGCCGCCGTGCACGAGCCCGAGCGGCTGCTTGACCGCGTCGCGGACCTTCACCTGCGCCCTGACGTGCTCGTCGTCGTAGTCGAGGACCTCGAGGCCGTACAGCGCGTCGAAGGTGCGGTCGAACGGCAGCAGCGTCGGGAAGTCGCTCATGTGGCTGCGGCACGATATCGGGGCCCTGCACTACGCTGGCGGCCGCATGGCGACACTCGAGTCACTGCCCGCCGATCAGAAGGCCGTCGTCCAGCTGCTGCTCGCGCAGGGCCGCTCCTACGAGGAGATCGCGGGCCTGCTGAAGATCGCGCCGGACGCCGTGCAGGCACGGGCCCGCGGCGCACTTGCGGCCTTGGGCCCCGAGGACTCGGGCCTGACCGCCGAGCGCCGCGACGAGATCGCCGACTTCCTGCTCGGCCAGCTCGGCGAGGACGAGGACTTCGCCACGCGCGCGTTCCTCGCCGGCTCGGCGTCCGGGCGCGCGTGGGCGCGGGTCGTCGCCGCCGAGCTGCGCCCGGTCGCCGGCGACGCGCTGCCGGAGATCCCCGAGGGCGCGGAGCCCGCGCCGGCCAAGGCCGCGCCCGCCGCCGCCGCGCCTCCGGCCGCCGCAGCAGCGGCGCCGCCGCCCGAGCCGGCTCCCGCGGCCGGGCACGTCCCGGACGTGACGGCCGAGACCTCGACGCCGATCCCCGGCCCGCGCAGCTCGCGCCGCGGCGGCATCCTGCTGCTGACCGGCGCCGCGCTCGTCGTCGCGATCGTCCTGATCGTCGTCTTCGTCGTCGGGGGCGGCGGCGGCTCCAAGAAGAAGACCGCGGCGAAGGCCACCCCCGCGAAGACGAGCACCACGCCCGCGACCGTCATCGGCCAGGCGAACCTCGTCCCGCCCGGCGGGAAGGGCAACGGCAAGCGCCTCGGCGTCGTGCAGATCGTCAGCCAGGGCGGCCAGCTCCGTATCCGCGCGGTCGCTCAAGGCCTGCCCGCCCCGCCCAAGAACGCCGGCTGGGGTGTCTGGTTCACCACCCCCGGCAAGAACCAGTGGCTCGGCTACTTCCAGGTCGTCACCAAGCAGGGCCAGGCGATCGCCGAGGGGGCCCTCAACGTCGACCCCTCGAAGTACAAGACGGTCCTGATCACCGCCGAGAAGGGCAAGAACCCGACGCATCCGAGCAACGCCGTGCTCCAGGGCCCGATCCAGCTCCGCAACGGCGCGTAGCGGCTAGCTGTCCTGCCCTCGGTGTTGGTGAACGCGGCTGACGAACACGCCTGCCCTGCCCGCAGCCGCGCGTGCAGGCCGCACTGACCGCCGGCGCAGCAAGCAGCGGCGGCGCTCAGCCCGGCGGCAGCAGCTTGCCGGGGTTCATGATGCCGGCGGGGTCGAGCTCGGACTTAGCGGCGCGCAAGAGGGCGATCCCGGTCGGTCCGATCTCGCGCTCCAGCCAGCCGGCGTGGTCGCGGCCGACGGCGTGGTGGTGCGTGATCGTGCCGCCCGCGGCGAGGATCGCGTCGGAGGCCGCGCGCTTGGCCGCCTGCCACTGCGCGATCTCCTCGCCCTCCTGCTGGCGCGCCAGGAACGTGAAGTACAGCGACGCGCCGGTCGGATACAGGTGCGAGACGTGGCAGCCGACCAGAGGCGCGTGCGCCTCGAGCGCCTCGCGCACCGCGCCGTGCAGCGAGGCCAGCTGCGACCACGTCGTCGCGGTCTCGAGCGTCTCGACCATCACGCCACGAGCGAGGAGGTCGTCGCGCAGATACGGCGCGTGGAAGCGCCCGCGCGCCCATGCGCGGCCCGGCGACTGACCGAGCGCGACCGCGCCGTGGCGGCCGAGTGCGCCGTTGACGGCCGACCGGCGCTCGCGCAGGCGCACCGGCTCGTCCTCCCAGCCGAGGATCGTCAGGCAGCCGCTCGCGACGCCGCGCAGGCGCAGGTACCGGTGCGCGAGCGACTGCTTCCAGGAGCCGGATCCCGCCAGCGCCAGCGACATCTCCGTCTCCGCCTCGTCGGAGAGCCGCGTGACGTCGGGCGCCGCCCCGTCCTGCTCGAGCTCGCGCAGCACCTCCGCGCCCTCCTCGAACGAGGGCAGCATCCACGCCTCGTAGCGCACCTCGTCGGCGCGGCGGCGCACGCGCAGCGTCGCCTGCGTGATCACGCCGAGCACGCCCTCGGACCCCACGACCAGCTCGCGCAGGTCGGGCCCGGCGGCGCTCGCGGGGACGGCCGCGAGCGAGAGCTCGGCCGACGGAGAGGCCATCCGCACGCCCACGACCAGGTCGTCGATCCGCCCGAACCCCGTCGAGGCCTGGCCCGCGGAGCGCGTGGCGACCGCGCCGCCGATCGAGATGTGCTCGAAGCTCTGCGGGAAGTGCCCGAGCGTCAGCCCGCGCGGCTCGAGCAGCGCCTCGAGCTCGGGGCCGCGCAGCCCGGGCTCGACCGCGACCGTGAGCGAGCGCTCGTCCAGCTCGACGAGCCCGTCGAGCCGCCCGAGGTCGAGCGCGATCACCGCGCCGAACGACCCGCGCCAGGGCTCGACGCCGCCGACGACGCTCGTCCCGCCCCCGAACGGCACGACCGCCACGCCCTCGCGCGCACACAGCTCCAGAACGCCGCGCACCTCCTCGTGCGAGCGCGGCCACACGACCGCGTCGGGCGCCGGCGAGGCGTCGCCCGCCCGCAGCCGCACGAGGTCCGGATAGCCCTTGCCCGCGGCGTGCAGCACGCGCGCCTCGCGGTCGGCGCGGACCCCGTCCTCCCCCACGAGCTCCGTCAGCCGGGCGCCGGTCTCCGCCCCCAACGTGGGCTCCGGCAGGCGCACCTCCTCGAGCGCGACCGGGGCGCGCTCGCGCCCGAGCGCGCCGAGCCTGCCCTCGAGCCACTCGAGCGCGTGCGCCGGCGGCGGCGCGGCATGCGCCGGGTCCCCCCACCCCCACCAGCGCATCTCACGCAACGAGCCGCTCCAGGCCCTCGAGCGCCTCGTCGAGCTGCCGCCGCGCGGCGCCCCGCACCATCCAGGACCCGAACCGCGAGACCCCGCGCAGCCGCTGGCGCACGGTCACGGTCACCGTCGTGGCACCGCCGTCGTCCGCAGCCAGCAGCACTTCGGTCTCGCTCGCCGTCAGGATCCGCTCGAACGGCGTGCCCGCGAGCTCCTGCGCCCAGCGCGCCCGCTCGCCGCCGGCGCGCTCGAGCCACGTGAAGTCCGCCCGCACGGCGCGCCCCTTGCGCGTGCGCAGCAGCTGCGTGAAGCCGCGCTCGTCGACGCCCTCCACGCGCTCGACGCGCGGCCACCAGCGGGGAAGGTGGTACGGGTCCACCACGATCGCCCAGATGTCCTGCGAGGGCGCGCGGATGGCGCGGGTGCGCGAGACGGTCGGCATCTACTGCGCCTCGTAGGAGATCAGCGAGCGCACGTCGCGGCCGGCCAGCCGCGCGCGCCCGTCGAGGAACGCGAGCTCGAGCAGGAACGCGCAGCCGACGACCGTCCCGCCGAGCTGCTCCACGAGGTCGCAGAGCGCGCGCGCCGTCCCGCCCGTCGCCAGCAGGTCGTCGTGCACGAGCACGCGCGCGCCGTGCGCGACCGCGTCCGTGTGCAGCTCCAGCGCGTCGGTCCCGTACTCGAGCAAGTACTCGGCGCGCACCGTCTCGTACGGCAGCTTCCCCGGCTTGCGCGCGAGCACGAAGCCGCAGCCGAGCTCGCGCGCGACCGCCGTGCCGAGCAGGAACCCGCGCGCCTCCGCGCCGATGACCACCTCCGGCTCCAGCGGCCGCGCCAGCTCCGCCAGCGAGCGCACGGCGGCGTCCAGCGCCTCGGCGTCGGCGAGCAGCGGCGTGATGTCCTTGAAGACGATCCCCGCACGCGGGAAGTCGCGGATGTCGCGGATGCGCGCGCGCAGGTCCACGCGCGGGACCCTAACCCGCCGCCGCGCGAGGCGGTCAGGACAGGATCTTGCGCAGGTCCCGGATCAGCAGCAGGTGCTTGAGGTGCGTCGTCACGGCGGCGAGGTTCTCGAGCGCCTCGACCGCCTCCTTGCGCCGCTGCGCGTTGCGCGAGCGCAGCGCCGGGGCGAGGATCTGCTGCAGCAGCGCGGCCTCGCGGTCGGCCGAGGTGCGGAACACGCGCAGGTTGCGCCCGCCGACCCCGTAGCGCGCGAGCTCGGTCGCCGCGCGCACGATGTCGCGCTCGGTCTCGTCGTAGTACTTCACGCCGCCACGCGTCTCGCCCTTGATCACGCCGAACTCCTCGAGCTCGGCGACCATGCGCGGGTCCGCCCGCGTCTCGTCGACGACCTCCTCGAGCGAGAACAGCGCGCCCGACGAGGGCGCCGTCACGCTCGGCCGGCGCCTGGTGCCGCCGCGGGCGCCGTCCGGCGGCGCGACGACATCCGGCTCCGCGCGGCCCGACGCGAGCTCCTGCCGGATCACGCGCAGCGGCAGGAACTCGTCGCGCTGCAGGCGCAGGATCGTGCGCAGCCGCTGCACGTCGCTGTGCGTGTAGAGCCGGTAGCCGCCCGGCGTGCGCCGCGGCGCGAGCAGCTTCTGGTCCTCGAGATAGCGGATCTTCGAGATCGAGATGTCGGGGAACTCCTGCTCGAGCGCCTTGCACACGGCGCCGATCGTCATCGCCTTCTCGCGCGGCGCCTCCTCGGCGGGGTCTGCCTCGAGCGGATCCAGGTCGTCGATCGTCACAGCCATCAGCGCTGCAGGAAGGTGAGCTTGTACTTGCCGACCTGGAGCTCGTCGCCGTCCTCCAGCCGCTGCGAGTCGATCCGGCGGCGGTTGACGTAGGTGCCGTTCAGCGAGCCCAGGTCGTCGAGGTGAAAGCCGTCCGAGCGGCGCACGAGCAGCGCGTGATCGCGCGAGACGGTGATGTCGTCGAGGAACACGTCCGAGTCCGGCCGCCGGCCGATCGAGAGCCGCTCGCCGTTGAGCGGAAAGCTCTCCCCCACCCGGCCGCCGCCGGCGCGGATCACGAGCGCGGCGCCCTCGTGCGCGACGACCTCGTCGAGCTCGACCGGCACCAGCTCGCCGGTCTCGTCGATGCGGTAGGTCGCCGTGGAGGGCTCACCGGCCTGCGGCGGGCGCTCGCCGAGGTAGGAACCGCACTTCTGGCAGTAGTTGGCTCCCTCGGCGTTCGTGAAGCCGCATTCGGGGCAGTGGACGGCCATGCGCGGCTGCTAGACGCCGTCGGGCTCCCCGCCGCCCGCCGCGCGACCGGCGAGGATGTCCGTCAGGCGCTGCACGTCGGCGCCGGTGATGACGTCCTCGCCGCCCTCGTGCTTCTTGCGCAGGCGGTTGACGAGCTCGGCGCGCAGGATGTCGATCTTCCCGTGCAGGATGCGCCGCTTGTAGGAGATCTCGATCTCCTCCTCGGTGAGCTGCTGGATGAGGTCCTTCAGCTCCTGGTCCGAGAGAGAGCCGAGATCGGGGAACGTGTCCATGCGGGCGAGCATACCAGCGCCCATCCCCATCCTTCAAGCTCAGGTTGAGGGTGCTTGCTCGCGCCGTTGCCTGCGCGCGTCGCGGACGTACTCGGCCAGCGCGAGGTACGACATGGCGAGGCCGACGTAGAGCAGCACCGCCCCGGTCGTGCGCAGGGCGATCAGCCCGGCCATCAGCGCCGTCATCGTGGGCCACACCGCCAGGCGCCCCCACCAGTTGATCCGCAGCTCGATCCCCTGGCGCAGCGCGATCCGCCCGGCGATCAGCACGAGCGCCTCGCGCGCGACGAGCAGCGCGAGCGCCCAGCGCGGCAGCAGGTCGAAGTCCCAGCAGACGACGATCCCGCAGATGACGAGCAGGCGGTCCACCACGGGGTCGAGCAGCGCCCCGAAGCGGCTGTACTGGCCGGTCACGCGCGCCGCGATCCCGTCCGCGTAGTCGCCCCAGGCGACCACGGCGAAGAGCACCGCGGGCAGCGCCTCGGTCCCGTCCTTCGATCTCAGCGCGAGCACGAGGAAGAGGACGACGAGCCCGAGGCGCGTCAGCCCGATCGCGTTCGGGATCGTCCACACCCGCAGCGGCTCGCCGGCGCGCGTCTGCGGGGGCGGCGGCCCCGAGCGATCGAGCCCCGAGAGGCGGCGGAAGGTCAGGCGCTGTCGCGCCACAGCGCCGCGACCGCCTCGACCGCACCCTCCAGCGGCACGCCGCCCTCGACGTCGGCGAGCCCTCGCCGCCGCTGCGCCTCGGCGCGCCCGGACTCGAGCGAGCGCCTGCCGACGGTCAGCCGCAGCGGCACGCCGACGAGCTCGGCGTCCGCGAACTTCTCCCCCGGCCCCGCGTCGCGGTCGTCGTAGAGGACCTCGAGGCCGCCGTCGCGCAGCTCGTCGTAGAGCCGCTCGGCCGCCTCGCGCTCCGGCGTGCCGTCCTTGCCGAGGCCGACGAGGTGCACCTGCCAGGGCGCGATGCCGCGCGGCCACGAGATGCCCTTCTCGTCCGCGGTCTGCTCGACGGCCGCCGCCGCGATCCGCGCCGGGCCGACCCCGTAGGAGCCCATCACGGCGTGCTGCTCGGCGCCCTGCTCGTCGAGATACGTGAGCCCGAGCGGCTCGGAGTAGCGCGTGCCGAGCTTGAAGATGTTGCCGATCTCGATCGCGGGCTCGATGCGCAGCGGCGCGCCGTCGACCGTGTCGCCGGCCTCGACGGTGCGCACGTCGATCCGCTCGCCGGCGGGCGGGCGGAAGCCGCGCAGGTGCGCGTCCGGCGCGTTGGCGCCGACGACGTACGGCCCGCCGGTCACGGCCGCGTCGTAGAGCACCTCGACGCCCGCCTCGTGCGGGCCGATGAAGCCCGGCGGCCCGATCCGCGCGGCGACCTCCTCCTCGCCCGCGGGGCGGAACTCCTCGCCGAGCGCGTTCTGGAGCTTGATCTCGTTCACGCGGTGATCGCCGCGCACCACGACCATCACGAGCCCGCGACCCTCGGTCACGATCGGGAACGCCTTCAGCAGCGCGCCCTGCGGCAGGCCGAGCGCGCCCGCGACCTGCTCGATCGTGGTCTGGCCGGGGGTCGCGACCTCGCTGAGGCCGTCGTCGGCCGGCAGCGCCACCGGCTGCGGGTCGGCGCTCGCGATCTCGACGTTCGCCGCATAGCCGGGCGCGAGCGCGACGTCGTTCTCGCCGGCCGGGCACGGCGCCATGTACTCGTGCGCGCCGGTGCCGCCCATCGCGCCGACGTCGGACTCGCACTCGTACCAGTCCAGGCCGCAGCGGTCGAACATCCGCGCGTAGGCGCCGCGGTGCAGCTCGTAGGCGCGGTCGAGCCCCTCCTGGTCGCGGTCGAAGGAGTACGCGTCCTTCATGATGAACTCGCGCGTGCGCAGCACCCCGGCGCGCGGGCGCTGCTCGTCGCGGCCCTTGGCCTGGAGGTGGTAGAGGATCTTCGGCAGGTCGCGGTAGGAGCGCGTCGCGTTCGCCATGTGGAACGTCACCGACTCCTCGTGTGTCAGCGCGAGCACGAGCTCGGCGTCGCGGCGGTCGCGCAGCTTGAAGACCTCCGGGATGGAGTAGCGGCCGCTGCGCTTCCACAGCTCGGCCGGCGTGATCAGCGGCATCAGCATCTCCTGGCCGCCGATCGCGTCCATCTCCTCGCGCAGGATCTGCATGATCTTCAGCTGCACGCGCCAGCCGGCGGGCAGCCAGCTCCACAGTCCCGCGCCGATCTGGCGCACGAGCCCCGCGCGCACGAGCAGCTTGTGCGAGAGCGCCTCGGCGTCCGCGGGCGGCCGGCGCTCGGTGGGCAGGAACAGGGACGATTGGCGCAAGGCGCCGCGACGATATCGTCCGAGGACGTCGAGCATCTCTTAGAGAAGGAGCACCGATGGCCTACGAAGTCCCGCCGCTTCCGTACGACTACGCCGCACTGGAGCCGACCATCGACGAGCAGACGATGCGGCTGCACCACGACAAGCACCACCAGGCCTATGTGGACAAGGCCAACGGCGCGCTCGAGGGCACCGAATGGGAGGGCAAGCCCGTCGAGGAGGTCCTGCGCAACCTCTCCTCGCTGCCGCAGGACAAGCAGGGCGCCGTGCGCAACAACGGCGGCGGCCACGCCAACCACACGCTGTTCTGGGAGAACATGAGCCCGGACGGTGGTGGCGAGCCAGGGGGCGAGCTCGCCGACGCGATCAAGGACGCGTTCGGCTCCTTCGACCAGTTCAAGGAGCAGTTCGAGGCCAACGGCGCCGCCCAGTTCGGCTCGGGCTGGACGTGGCTGGTCTACGACGGCGGCCAGCTGAAGCTCGAGAAGACCGCCAACCAGGACAGCCCGGTGCTGAACGGGCAGACGCCGCTGCTGGGCAACGACGTCTGGGAGCACGCCTACTACCTCAAGTACCAGAACCGCCGGCCCGAGTACCTCAAGGCCTGGTGGGACGTCGTGAACTGGGACAAGGTCGCCGAGCGCTACGCGGCCGCGCAGGGCCGGTAAGCCCGCAGACGTACATCCGCCGGTAGCGGCGCGCGCCGCGAGAGCGCGCCGCTACCCTCGATCGCGTGCGCAAGGCCACCCCGCTCGCGCTGACACTCCTCGCCCTCTTCCTGCTGTTGCCTGCCCGGGCGGCGCTCGCGAGCGACCACCAGCTGTCGATCATGATGGACGACAACGAGCTGGTGTACCGGACCGACCAGGTCCGCGACCAGGCGCTGACGCGCATGAAGCAGCTCGGCGTCGACGAGGTCCGCGTGACGTTGCTGTGGAGCGTCGTCGCCGACGGCGCGCGCTCGACGAAGGCGCGCGACCGCCGCTTCCGTAAGCTCGGCGCCGACAACCCGAAGGCCTATCCCGTCCGCAACTGGGACCGCTACGACCGGCTCGCACGCGCGTGCAAGACGCTCGGGATCCAGCTCTACTTCGACATCACCGGTCCCGGCCCGTCGTGGGGCATGACGCGCCCGCCGCGCAGCCAGCGCCGCAGCGCCGCGACATGGATGCCGAAGGCCGGCCAGTTCGCGCAGTTCGTCAAGGCGGTCGGCAAGCGCTTCTCCGGCTCCTACAAGGACGAGAACGACCGCCACCAGCTGATCCCGCGGGTGTCGACGTGGGCACTCTGGAACGAGCCCAACCAGGGCGGCTGGCTGACCCCGCAGTGGCAGCACGGCCAGCCGGTCTCCGCGATGCTCTTCCGCCGCCTCTACATCGCCGGCCGCCGCGCGCTCGTCCAGACCGGCCACGGCAAGGACACGATCCTGCTCGGCGAGACCGCGCCACTCGGCGGCTCCAAGCACACGACGCGCTCGCCCGTCGCGCCGAAGCAGTTCATCCGCGCGCTGTTCTGCGTGGACTCCGCGAACCGGCCGCTGCGCGGCGGCGCCGCGCGGACGCTCGGCTGCGGTGACTTCGACAAGTACGGGCCGCTGCTCGCGAGCGCCTATGCCCACCACCCGTACACGAAGAAGACGCCGCCGACGCAGCCGGAGCCGAACCCGAACGACGTGACGATGGCGAACCTCGGGGACCTCGGGACGTTGCTGGACGGCATCGCCTCAGCCACCGGCCGCGTCTCCCCCGGCCTGCCGCTGATCTCGACCGAGTACGGCTACGAGACCAACCCGCCCGACCCCTTCGCCGGGATCCCGCTGGCGACGCAGGCGCAATGGGACATGCAGGGCGACTGGCTGACGTTCTCGAACCCGCGCGTGATCGGCAACACGCAGTTCCTGCTCTACGACGTGCCGCCGCTGACGCGCTTCAGGAAGGGCTCGAAGGCCTACTGGCACACCTACCAGTCCGGGCTCTTCTTCGCCAACCACACGCCGAAGCCGAGCGCGTACGCGTACGTCTTCCCGCTGCTGGTCACCGGCCAGTTCCCCGGCGACGTGGCCGTCTGGGGGCAGCTGCGCTTCCAGCCCAACGGCGCGGGCGGCGACGCGGTGCAGATCCAGTGGCGCCCCGCCGACGGCTCGGCACCGTACGCGAACGTCGGCGCGCCGATCGCGGTCGGCAACCCGTTCGGCTACTTCACCGCGACGGTGCCCGTGCCGCCCGGCGGCGGCTTCGTGCGCGCGGTCTACGCGGGCTCCGATCCGTCTGCGGCGAACGCCGCCTCGCCCGAGCAGCCGGTCGGCTGAGCGGCGTTTGCTGTTGCTGCGCGGGCCGCAAGGCCGGTGGCGGGCGGGTCCTGTCGCCGACACACGCGCCCCTCGCCGGCAAGCGGCGAGTGGCATCGTGTGTCGCGCCACCCGCCCGAAGCGACGCTTCGGTCTGCGGCTCTTCCCGCGCGCCCGCTCTCCGCGATGGCCGGGCCGCGCGCTCCGCGGCATCTCGCCTACTCGGTTGCCCGGCTCAGGTTCCTTGGCCGCCTGCGCTTCGCGAAATCCGCCTAGCCGTCGCCGCGGCGGCGGGGGAGGGCGCGGTGGCGTGGGCGGACGGGGTCGTCGTGGAGTGGGGGGCGGTGCGG
>DASTWP010000183.1:0-6725 GCA_035765835.1 Solirubrobacteraceae bacterium | reverse complement strand
GACACCGTCGGTGGCGACCTTCTCGCCCGGACGCACGACGAAGCGGTCGCCGACGGCCAGCTGCTCGACCGGCACGCGCCGCTCGGCGCCGTCGGCGCCGATCACGGCGACGTCCTTCGCGCCGAGCTCGAGCAGCGCCTTGAGCGCCGCGCCGGCGCGCCGCTTGGCGCGGGCCTCGAAGAAGCGCCCGGCGAGGATGAACGTCGTCACGATCGAGGCGGTCTCGAGATAGATCTCGTCGCCGCGCGCGCCTGACTTCGGGACGATGTCGAAGGCCATCCGCATGCCGGGCATGCCCGCATCGCCGATGAAGAGCGCGTACAGCGACCACAGCCACGCGGACAGGACGCCGACGCTGATCAGCGTGTCCATGGTCGCGGCGCCGTGCTTGAGATTCGCCCAGGCGGCGCGGTGGAACGGCCATGCGCCCCAGAGGACGACGGGCGTGGCGAGCTGGAGCGAGAGCCACTGCCAGTTGTCGAACTGCAGCGCCGGGATCATCGAGATCAGCAGCACGGGCAGCGACAGCACGGCGCTGGCGATCAGCCGGAGGCGGAGCGCCCGCGTCTCGTCGCGCACGGGGGCCGCGCCCTCGTCCTGGGCTGCGGTGGCGGCAGCCGAGGGGAGCACGGCCTGATAGCCGGCGGCCTCGACGGCTGCGACGAGCTGCTCGGGGCCGACCGCGGCCGGATCGAACGCGACGCTCGCCTTCTCGGTCGCGTAGTTGACGCTGGCGCTGACGCCCTCGAGCTTGTTCAGCCTGCGCTCGATCCGGTTCGCGCACGACGCGCACGTCATGCCGGTGATCGGGAGCTCGAGCTGCTCGGTGGTGGCGGCCATGGTCAGCGGACCTCCTGGGTGAACGCGACGGTGTGGACGCGGCCGTCCGCCCTGAACTGCAGGAAGAGACGGTAGGCGCCCGCGGTGGGGAACGTGGCCTCGAAGGCGATCGTGTCGCCGCGGGCCTCGACGGGGTGGACGTGCAGGAAGGCCAGATCGCCCGCGCGCAGCGCGACGAGGTGCCCGCCGGCGCCGAGGTAGGGCTCGGTCGCGACCGGGCGCCCGTCGCGGGTGACGGTGAAGCGCAGCGCGCCCTCCTCGCCGGCGCGGCCGGGCGGCGCGTCAAGGCGCACCGCGTAGCCGTCGCTCACCGCCGTCGGAGCGGGCGCGGGAAGCGGCACGAGGTCGGCGGCGCCGTCGACGCGCAGGTCGCTGCCGAGCGTCACCGGCGTGCCGTCGTGCGAGAAGTCGGCGAGGAGCCGGTAGGAGCCCGCGTCTGCGACGCGCAGCGGCACCGACCACGTGCCGTCGGCGGCCATCGTCGGATGCAGGTGCTGGAAGCCGACCAGGTCGCGCCGCACGACGATGACGTGCATGCGCTTGGTGTGCTCCAGATCGAACGCGCGCACCGCCCGGTCGCGCGCGTCGAGCACGCGGAAGCGCAGCTCGCCGGTGCGGCCGCGCCGGAGCTCCGGCGTCGCGACGACGAGCCGCAGGCCGTTCTCCGCGACAGCCAGGCCGCGCACAGGCATGGGGCGCATGGTGGCCATGCCCCCGCCGTGCCCGGTCCCGGCGGCGGCCGTCTCGCCGCCCGGGGCGGACGGATCGAGGAGCCCGCCGGCGAGCGCGCCGATGCCGAACAGCGCGGCGAGCGCGGCGAGGAAGCCCGCGACCTTCACGAGACCACCTCGTAGCCGGCCTCGGCGACGGCCGCGCGGACGTCGTCGTCGGTGAAGCGCTCCCCGCCGACCTCGACGCGGCCCGAGGAGAGCTCGACGTCCACCCGCGCGACGCCGGCGATCTCGCCGACCTCTTCGCGAACGGACATCACGCAGTGCTCGCAGGTCATGCCTGCGACGGTGTAGGTGCGGCGCTGGATCTCGGTCATGGTGACGAAGGTACCCCTGGGGGGTACCCTACCACAGTACGGATAACCCCCCAGGGGTATACTCGAAACCCATGGCAACGACCCAGACGCCCACGCGCGGCTACACCGCGACGAAGGATCAGCTGCTCAACCGCCTGCGCCGCATCGAGGGGCAGGTCCGCGGCATCGAGGGCATGGTCGAGGACGACCGCTACTGCATCGACGTCCTGACGCAGATCTCGGCCGTGCAGGCCGCGCTCGACAAGGTCGCGCTCGGCCTGCTCGACCAGCACACCGGCCACTGCGTGATGGGGGCCGCCGAGGGCGACCGGCAGGAGAAGGCGGCCGAGCTGATGGCCGCCGTCGGCCGGCTGATGCGGCGCGGCTGAGCAGCCGCGCCGCGCAGGGCCTGGGGCTCTAGGCCTGCTTGACGGCCGAGATGTCGAGCGAGAGCTTGACCTTGTCGGACACCAACATGTTGCCGCTGCCGAGTGCCTGGTTGAACTTCATCCCGAAGTCGCCGCGCGAGAGCTCGCCGGTGACCTCGAGGCCGACCCGGTCGTTGCCCCACGGGTCGACGTCGGTGCCCTGGACGTCCGCGTGCAGCACGATCTCCTTGGTGACGCCGTGCAGCGTCAGCTCGCCGGTGATGCGGAACGTCTCCTCGTCCAGCGCCTCGATGCGCGTGGACTGGAAGCGCAGCTCGGGGTTGCTCTCCGCGTCGAAGAAGTCGGCCGAGCGCAGGTGCTCGTCACGGGCCGGCTCGTTCGTGTCGACCGAGACGACCTTGACGGTGCCGTAGGCCTTGGCGGTGGAGAGGTCGTCGCCGAGCTCGAGCGTGCCCTCGAACTCCGTGAACTCGCCGCGGACGGTGGCGATGCCCATGTGCTTGACGGCGAAGCCGACCTTCGAATGCGCGGCGTCGACGGCCCAGGTGCCGGGGGGCGCGATGGTCGGGACTGAAGCGGTGGCGCTCATGTTCTGTTCTCCTCGATGGGGCGGCCGGTATGGCCATGGGGACTGATTGCACGAGCAACTATAGCGAGAAACGGTTGCGTGCGCAACTAGATGCACGCCCGCTTGCGGCGCGCCTGCTCGCGGGAGTACCGTCGCGGCCATGAGCGCCACGACCGAGTCCCACAACACGGCCTCCCTCCAGCCGCTCCTCGAGCGCTACCAGCAGGCCTGGAACGGCCGCGACGCCGACGCGATGGCGCCGCTGCTCACCGACGACGTCGTCTGGGCCGACCCCGCGCTGCCCGTGCCCGCGCGCGGGATCGCCGAGGTCCAGGAGTTCATGCGCACGAGCTGGCGGATCTTCCCCGACCTGCGGTTCGGCGAGCCCGATCCGCCGCACCTCTCGATCGCCGGCGAGCGGATCGCGTGGGCGTGGTGGATGGAGGGCACGATGCTCGGCTCGATCGACCCGCCCGGCTTCGCGCCGACCGGCAAGGCGATGCACGTCGACGGCGTCGACCTGTGGGAGCTGCGCGGCGGGCGGATCGCGCGCTACCGCGCCTTCTACGACATGAACGACCTCGCGCGCCAGCTCGGCCTCGCGCCCGCGCCGGGCAGCGGCGCCGAGCGGATGGCGGTGCGCATGCAGCGCCTCCAGTCCCGGTTCTCCCGCAAGGGCTAGATGCCCTCGTACGACGTCGCGGTCGTCGGCGCGAGCACCGCTGGCTGCACGGCGGCGCGGTTGTACGCGCAGCAGGGCGCGCGCGTCGCGCTGATCGAGCGCCGGCCTGCGCCGGACGCGTACAAGACCGTCTGCACGCACTACATCCAGCCGTGCGCGACGCCCACGATCGAGCGCCTCGGGCTCGCGCCGCTGATCGAGGCGCGCGGGGCGGTGCGAAACCGCATCTCGCTCTGGACGCCCTACGGCGGCTGGATCCCTGTCGTCGAGGGCGCGCCCTACGGCTACAGCGTCACGCGCCGCACGCTCGACCCGATCCTGCGCGAGCTCGCAGCCGGCACGCCTGGCGTCGAGCTGATGGCGGGGCAGACGGCGGTCGCGCTGCGCGGCGACGGGCGCATCACCGGCGTCGAGCTCGAGGATCGCGCGCATGGGCGCACCAGCGTGGACGCGCGTCTGGTGGTGGCCGCCGACGGCCGCGACTCCGCCATCGCGCGGCTCGCGGGCGTGCCCGGCAAGGTCAGGCCGCACAACCGGTTCTTCTACTGGGCCTACTGGCGCGGCGTGCGCCCCGCCGGCGAGGAGTCGCGGATGTGGCTCCTCGACCCCGACGCCGCGTACACGTTCCCCAACGAGGACGGCCTCACCGTCGTGCTCGTGGCGCCGCACCGCGACCGGCTGCCCGAGTTCCGCGAGGACCTCGAGGGCGCCTACCGCCGCTCCCTGGACGCGCTCCCCGACGCTCCGGACCTGAGCGCGGCCACGCAGGACTCGAAGCTGCTCGGCAAGCTCGAGCTGCCGAACGTGATGCGCCCCGCAGCGCACCGCGGGATGGCGCTCGCCGGGGATGCGGCGCTCGCGAGCGACCCGCTCTGGGGCGTCGGCTGCGGATGGGCGTTCGAGTCCGCCGCCTGGCTCGTGGACGAGACGGCCGCCGCGGTGAGGGGGGAGGAGGACCTCGACAAGGCGCTCGCCCGCTACCGCCGCCTGCACCGCCGCCGCCTCGGCCTTCACCACTTCCTGATCGCCGACATCGCCAGCGCCCGCACGGCGAACCCGTTCGAGCGCCGCCTCTACCGCGCCGCCGCGCGCGACGAGAAGGTGCGGCGCGCGTTCGAGCCGATCGGCGCCCGGCGGCGCTCGCCCGCGACGCTGTTCCGGCCGGGGACGATGGCGCGGCTGCTGCTCAGCGGTCGACCGCGAGGCGCCCGCCGCTGACGCGCAGCGAGCCCCGGCCGCGCAGGAGCTCCAGCAGCTCCTCGCCGACGACCTCGCGCCGCCAGCCCTCGAGCGTGCGCACCCGCGGCTCGGGGGTGTCGAGACGGACCGAGGTCACGACGCGCTGCAGGTCCGCGCGCGCCGCCAGCAGCTCGTAGGCGAGGCCCGCCTCGGCCGCCCGCGCGCGCACGAGCGCCTCGCCGAGGGCGATCAGCGGCGCGTCGGCGGGATCGACGGGCGGCGGCCGCTCGCCCTCGACGGGGATCGGCTCGCGCTCGCGCCCGCGCGCGACGGCCTCGACGATCGCGCGGCCGCGGCGGCGCAGCGTGCCCTCGTTGATGCCGCGGATGTTCGCCAGGCGCTCGAGGCTCGCCGGCCTGCGCTTGGCGATCTCCACGAGCGCGGCGTCGGCGAGCACCGACGGCACCGGGCGGTCGCCCTCGCGGGCGGTCTGCTCGCGCCACTCGACGAGCTCGCGCGCGACCGCGCGCTGCGCGGGGTCGAGCGAGGCGACCCGCGGCAAACGCTCGAAGACGGCGCCCAGGTCGCGCTCGTCGCTGACGTCCTCGAGCGCGCGGCACTCCTCGCGCGCCCACTCCAGACGGCCCTTGCGCTCCAGGCGCTCCTGGAGCGCCTCGGCCAGCTGGATCAGGTGCAGCACGTCCTCGCGCGCGTACTCGACCTGCTCGGGCGTCAGCGGCCGCGCGTCCCAGCGCGTGAACGAGGCGCTCTTGCGCAGCCGCACGCCGAGCACCTCGCCGAGCAGCGCCTCGTAGCCCATCTGCGCGCGCAGCCCGGCGAAGCCGGCGGCGATCTGCGTGTCGAAGAGCCCGCGCACGTCCGTCGCCCAGGCGCGGCGCAGCAGTGCGACGTCCTGGCGGCCCGCGTGCACGAGCACCTCGACAGCGGGGTCGGCGAGCGCGCCCGCCAGCGGCGCGGGGTCGTGGTCGCCGGCGAGGGGGTCGAGCACCTCGACGTGCGCCTCCTCGCCGCCGTCGAGCACGGCGACCTGCACGAGGCAGAGCAGCGTGCGATAGCGGCCCTCGCCCATGAACTCGGTGTCGATGCCCAGCCGCCCGGTCACGCGCGCGCGCCGGGCCAGCTCGCCGACCGCGGCGTCCGCGATGCCCATCGCGCGCAGCCTACGCGCTCAACCGCGCCTGCGCGGCGGGGCGGCCGCGCGGCGGGGGTGCGGGTCCGTGCGGGGACCGGGCGGCGGCGCCGCAGGCGGCTCCTCGTCGGGCCAGTGCCCGTGCTCGTCGAAGAAGGCGCGCGCGCGGTCCTCGACGTCGCGGTCGCGGTCGCCGCTGACCCCGAGGCGGTAGAGCACGTTGAGCAGCCAGACCGACAGCCCCGCGGCGATGACCATCGTGCCGCCCTCGAGGCCGTCCTCGTTCGGGCGGATCGCGATCAGGACGATCCCGAGCACGACGATCGCGACCGGCAGCCAGACGCGGACCACCTGCTTCATGCGGGCGCTCCCGCCAGCAGGCGCGGCTCGAAGCGCTCCGCAAGTCGTGCCGGGGTGACGACCTCGTCCTCCGCGGCGAGGCCGGCGGATGCCGCGAGCCCGTGCAGCACGTCCTGCGGCCCCTCGCCGAGCGCCCGCCGCTCCTCGATCGTGACCGCGCCGTGGCGCTTGGCGAGTCGCGCGCCGTCCGCTCCGAGCATCAGCGGCACGTGCGCGTGGCGCGGGGCCGGCAGCCCCAGGCGCGCGCCGAGCCAGAGCTGGCGCGGCGTGGAGCCGAGCAGGTCGGCGCCGCGTACGACCTCGGCGACGCCCTGCTCGGCGTCGTCGACGACGACCGCGAGGTTGTAGGCGAAGGCGCCGTCGTTGCGGCGCACGACGAAGTCGTCGACCACGCCCTCGACGTGCCCGCACAGCGCGTCGTCGAAGCCCACGCGCGCGCCGTCCGCGCGCACGCGCAGCGCGGGCGGACGGCCGGCCGCGAGCCGCTGCGCGCGCTGCGCCGCGGTCAGGCGCAGGCACGTCCCCGGGTA
>DASTWP010000182.1:0-6678 GCA_035765835.1 Solirubrobacteraceae bacterium | reverse complement strand
CAGCAGCGCGGCGATGCGCGTGCGCACGGGCCGCAGCGCCAGGGCGGCGGTGTCGAGCCCGGCCATCGCGGCGTGGCGCCGGCACGGCTGGCAGTGCGATACGTGGCGCGCCATCCGCCGCTGGTCGCGGGCGCCGAGGCGCCCCTCGCCGGCGGCGCTGATGATCGCCTGCACGCGGCGGCAGCGCTCGCCGCTGACGAGCTCCTCGTACTCCTCGGTCAGGCGCCGGCGCGCACGGAAGAGGGTGGACTCGACGGACGGGCGGCTCATGCCGAGCTTCTCGCCGATCTGCCGGTAGGAGAGCCCCTCGAGCTCGCGCATGACGAGGATCTCGTGGTGCGCCTCGGACAGCCCGCCGAACGCGCCGCGCAGGTTGTCGAGCTGCTCCTTGGTGTCGATCGCGTCCAGCGGCGACGGCCCGCGCGAGGCGAGCTTGATGCTCTCGGCGGAGTCGTCCGCGTCGTAGGAGACCTCCTCCGCGCGCTTCGTGCGGCGGAACTGGTCGATGCACGCGTTCTTGGCGATCTCGTAGACCCACGGCTTGAACGCGATCGGCCGCTCCGTCTCGCGCATGCGGCGCAGCGCCGAGATGAAGACATCCTGGGCCAGGTCCTCGGCGCGCGCGTGGTCTCCGCACATGCCTTGGATGTAGGCGGTGATGCGCCTGCGGTAGCGCTCGTAGAGCTGCTCGAAGGCGCGGTCGTCCCCGTGGCGAACAGCGGCGACGAGCTCGTGATCCGATGCTTGCGCCCCCATCCCCCGCAGGGCGGGCGGCACGGCTAGCGTAGCGATGGTCCCCAGTCTCCTCGTGCGACCGCGGTCATCCATGACGACCGTGCGGTGTGGCGGAACGATACCGTTCGGACAAGTGGGACGGCAAGCCTGAACCCATGGGTGCACTCCTCCCTGTCCTCATCGGCCATCTCGAGGCTCTCCTCAACCCCGGGACCTACGAGGACTACGGCCCCAACGGGCTTCAGGTACCCGGGCCCCGGGAGATCGATGCCCTCGTCACGGGCGTCTCCGCCGGCGCCGAGCTCTTCGAGCGCGCCGCGGACGCCGGCGCGGACCTCGTGCTCGTGCACCACGGGCTCTTCTGGCAGGGGCCGCCACGCCCGATGGATACGGCGATGAAGCGCCGTCTCGAGCTGCTTTTCGACAACGAGATGGCGCTCGCCGCCTACCACCTGCCGCTCGACGGGCACCTCGAGCACGGCAACAACGCGCTGCTCGCGGCGGGGCTCGGCTGCAACGGCTGGGAGCCGTTCGCGCACCATCGCGGCGGCGCGACGATCGGCGTGCGTGGACGTTTCGACGATGGCGGAGTGGGCGCGGAGACGCTCGTGGAGCGCGTCCGCGAGCTGACCGGGCGCGAGCCGCTCGCGTTCCTCGACGGCCCCCAGGAGGTCCGCAGCATCGGCATCGTCTCGGGCGCGGGCTCGGACTACCTGGAGGAGGCGATCGCCCTCGGGCTCGACGCGTTCCTCACCGGCGAGCCGATCGAGCGGGCGATGAACGCCGCGCGCGAGGCCGGCGTGCACTACCTGGCAGCCGGCCACTACGCGACCGAGACGTTCGGGGTCCGGCGCCTCGGCGAGCTGCTCGAGCGCGAGTTCGGCGTGCGCCACGAGTTCGTCGACGTGCCCAACCCGATCTGAAACCCGCGCAGTATGCGCGCGCTTTATGAAGCTTTAGTTGAGGCCGTCCACCGCGAGCGGTATACGTTCCGTACGTCGCTATCTCCCCACATAGGAGGCATGCTCCGATGCCCATTCACCTGACGCCCACCGAGCTGGCACGAGAGACCGGCCTCGAGCGCCGGGACGTGATCTCGAAGTGCATGGAGCTGGGCGTCCCGATCTTCCAGGGCCGCATCGACAAGACGCTGTTCCTCGCCAGCGTGAGCGAGCAGTCGCGGCCCGACGTGACGCAGCCCGCCGCGGCCTAGATCGCGGCCCCCGCGCCGCCCCGGCGGCGGTGCTTGACACCCTGTCGCGTCTGAGCGCGCGCGGCACATAGAATCGGCGTTCACCCGATCTCGTACCACGAGGAGGAGAGCGCATGGAGGCCGGCACCGCCGCGCAGTCCACCGGTTCGAAGACGATCGCCGACATGATCGGCCGCGCAGCCGAGCTCTACGGCGAGCGCGTCGCCGGGCGCTACAAGGCCGGCGGCGAGTGGCACGACGTCACCTACGCCGAGCTCGCCGAGGTCGCCTCGGAGATCGGGCGGGGACTGATCGACCTCGGCATCCAGCCGGGCGACCGTGTCTGCATCCTCGCCAACACCAGGGTCGAGTGGACCTACGCGGACCTCGGCATCACCTCGACGGGCGCGGTCGTGGTCCCGATCTACCAGACCAACTCGCCGAGCGAGTGCGAGTGGGTGATCTCCGACTCCGAGGCGCGCGCGATCATCTGCGAGGACGCCGCGCAGCTCGCGAAGGTGCTCGAGATCCGCGACCGCCTGCCGAGCCTCCAGCACCTGATCGTGATCGACCCCGCGGGCGAGACGTCCGAGGCGCTGCCGCTGGAGGAGCTTCGCGCGCGCGGGCGCGCGCGTGACGCCGCCGAGCTCGCCGAGCGCGCCGCCACGGTCAAGCCCGAGGACGTCTTCACGATCATCTACACGTCGGGCACGACCGGGCCGCCGAAGGGCTGCGTGCTGCTGCACGGCAACTACCGCGCGATCCTCGACATGGTCGAGCAGCGCGGGCTGCTGCAGGATGGCGACGACGTCGTCTACCTGTACCTGCCGCTCGCGCACTCCTTCGCGCTGCTGATCCAGCTCGTCTCGCTGGACGTCGGCACGACCGTCGCCTACTTCGGCGGCGACACGAAGCAGATCATCGTCGAGCTCTCCGAGGTCAAGCCCACCTACCTGCCCTCGGTGCCACGCATCTTCGAGAAGATCTACACGCTCGTCAGCTCCAACGTGGATCCCGAGACGCTGCACAAGGCGACCGAGGTCGGCATGAAGGTCCACGACCTCCAGCACGCCGGCCAGCCGGTGCCCGAGGAGCTCCAGAAGCACTTCGAGCAGGCCGACGAGCAGCTCTTCAAGAACGTGCGCGCAGCCTTCGGCGGGCGGCTGCGGGAGGCCGTGACGGGCGCCGCGCCGATCGCCAAGGAGATCCTCGAGTTCTTCTATGCGGCGGGCGTGCCCGTGATGGAGGGCTACGGGATGACCGAGACCGCCACCGCGGCGACGACGTCGACGCCCGAGGACCACCGCTTCGGCTCGGTCGGCAAGCCGCTGCCCGGCGTCGAGGTGAAGATCGCCGAGGACGGCGAGCTGCTCGTCAAGGGCGCCAACATCTTCAACGGCTACTGGAAGAACGCGGACGCCTCGTTCGGCGCCGTCCACGACGGCTGGCTGCACACCGGCGACCTCGGCTCGATCGACGACGACGGCTACATCTACATCGTCGGGCGCAAGAAGGACATCATCATCACCGCGGGCGGCAAGAACCTCACGCCGGCGAACATCGAGAACGACCTCAAGCAGACCCGCTGGGTCTCGCAGGCCGTGATGCACGGCGACCGCCGCCCCTACCCGGTGATGCTGATCACGCTCGACGAGGAGGAGATCGTCCCGTGGGCGCAGCAGAACGGGATCGAGGACACGAGCATCGCCGCGCTCGCCAAGGACCCGCAGGTCAACGCGCTGATCCAGGCCGAGCTCGACAAGGCCAACGCGCACTACGCGCAGGTCGAGCAGGTCAAGCGGTTCGTGATCCTCGACCACGACCTCTCGCAGGAGACCGGCGAGCTCACGCCGACCCTGAAGGTGAAGCGCAACGTGGTCAACGAGAAGTACGCGGAGCTGTTCGACTCGCTGTACGGGGCCTGATCCGAATCGGCGCCGAGCGCCCTACCCTGGACTGGGCGTGAGGACCGACCCCACAGACACCGGCGGCCTCTTCGTCGGCCGCCGCCCCGGCACCGCGCCGGTGCGCTACCGGGCCCTGCCGCAGCGCGGCACCGCGGCGCGGCGCCGCGTCGACGCGCTCGTCGCGCACGGCCTGCTCGCGCTGATGGTGCTGATCAACCTGCTCTTCTGGGGCCCGATCCCGGCGCTCGCGCTGTGGGTCGCCTCGCAGGTGCAGTACCTCACGGACAGCGTCGGCCTCGGGATCCTCGTCGGCTTCGCGCTCCTGCTCCTGCTGCTGTTCGGCGGCCTGGCCGTGATGAAGCGGATCGACTCCGCCTGGATCCTCGTGCGCCGCGCCGCCGGGCACGACCAGCGCAGCGGCGTCCTCGGCCGTGTCTTCGCGACGACGGCGATCGTCGGGGCGGCGATCTTCGCGGTGTGGTTCCTGCTGATCCACGGGCCGGGCTCCTCCCTCGGTCCCGCGCACGGCCAGTAGTGGGGCTGCTGGACTACTACAAGCAGTTCGAGGGCCTCAGCGAGGAGGAGGTCAACGCCGGCCTGCGCAAGGAGGCCGGGGAGCGCCGGCGCACGGCGCTCGCGCGCGTCGAGGCGCTCGACCTCTCGCGCACGACGTGGCCGGCCTATCCCCCGCACACGGTCGTCAACGCGATCACCTACGCGGCGCGCCGCGGCCTGCACCGCTACCTCGACGACCACGCCGCCGCGCTGCGCGCCGAGCTCTCGCACCGCCACGATCTCGCGGACGGCCGGCTGGTCGTCGGCGACGGCGCGGCGCAGCTGCTGAGCGCGGCCGCGCAGGCGCTGCTCGAGCCGAGCGACGAGCTGATCACGCCCTGGCCCTCCTATCCGCTCTATCCGCTGCTGGCGCGCCACGCGCGCGGCCACGCGGTGCCGGTCAGCGGCTTCGGCATCGAGCCCGTGCTGGCCGCCGTCAACGACCGCACGCGACTGGTCGTGCTCTGCAACCCGAACGACCCGACGGGCGAGCTGCTGCGGCTCGGCGAGCTGCGCGAGCTGCTCGAGGCGCTCCCCGAGCGCGTCGTGGTCCTGCTCGACGAGGCGCTGCGCGACTTCGCCGACGCCGAGCCGCTCGACGCGACGCTCGCGCTGCTCGAGGATCACCCGCGGCTGCTGATCTTCCGCACGTTCTCGAAGGCGTGGGGCCTCGCCGGCCTGCGCACCGGCTACGCGATCGGGGGCCCAGGCGCCGAGCCGCTGCTCGAGCAGCTCGAGCCGCCGCTCGGCCTCAACGAGCTCGCGCAGGCGGGCGCGCTCGAGGCGCTGCGCAATGCGGCCGGCATCGTCGCGCGGCGCGTCGAGGGCGTCGCCGCCGAGCGCGCGCGGCTGCACGCCGCGCTCGCCGAGCGCGCCGTCGACGTCGGCCCCTCGCAGGCGAACGTGCTCTGGCTGCGCGCCCACGACCTCGACGGAGCCGAGCTCTCGCGCCGCCTCGAGCGCGGCGCGATCAAGGTGCAGTCCGGCGGCGCCTTCGGCGACCGCGAGCACGTCCGCATCGCGGTCCACGACGCCGCCGCGACCGACCGCTTCCTGCGCGCGCTCGACATCGCGCTGCGCCCCGGCGCGCGCTAGCGCGGGCCTGGCGGCATCAGCCGATCACGCGCTCGCGGCTCACGCCGCGGACGTGCGCGCCGCCGTCGTTCGGCAGCACGACGACGCGGAAGCGACGCTCGGCGCGCGGGCGCTGCACGACGAGCGCGTAGCGCGAGCGGTCGCGGGCGAGCGGCGCGACGCCGCCGTGCGCGACCGGCGACCAGTGCCCGCGGGCGCTCAGCCGCTGCACTGACACGCGCGCGCGGGGCGCCGCGGGGCTGATCGCGCCCGTCAGCCGCACGCGGCGGCCGCTCAGGCGCTGCACCCGCAGGCCGACGAGCACGCGGTTGCGCACGGTGACGGTGGGACTGCTCACCGCGATCGTCGTCCTCGTCACCACGCGCAGCTGCGTCGCGTCCCACAGCGGGCCGATCGAGAACAGGAAGGAGCCGTCGCTCTTGGTCGCCTGCGTGGCGACCTGGCGGAAGCCCGCGGTGAACGGGAAGTCCTGGCGCTGCACGATCACGGTCGTGCCGCCGACGCCCTGGCCGGTGACGCGGCCGGTCAGCGTCGTGAAGCCGCTCCAGAAGGACGGCTCCGGCGCCGCGCTGAGCGTCACCGCCTGCGGCAGGCGGAGCGTCGTGAACGTGTGGTCGTTGCCGCGCGCGACGCCCGTGGCGTTCGTCGCGACGACCCGGTAGTGGTACTTCGTGTACGGCTTCAGGCCCGCGATCGCCGCGCTGACGCGGACGCCCGAGGTCGAAGCGCCGGCGCCCGTCTCGGCGGTCGATGCGCCATAGGACTTCGAGGTGCCGTAGTCGAAGTGGTAGGTCGTCGCCTGGCCGTGCGGATAGACCGTGCCGGTCAGCGTGGCGCCGGTCGGCGTGACCGAGCGCGCGCCGCCGGTGCCGGCGCTGGGCGCGCGCGGCGGCGCCAGCGTGCGCAGCGTCACGTCGGCGCCGCGCGTGACGCCGGCGGCGTTCGTCGCCACGAGCCGGACGTGGTAGGTCGTGTCGCTCGTCAGGCCGCTCACCGGCACCGAGACCGCGACGTCGGAGCTGCCGGTGCCGGCGCTCGTCTCGGCCGTCGTCAGGCCGTAGCTCGTCGAGGTGCCGTAGTCGAAGTGGTAGGTCGCCGGCACGCCCTCGGGGTTCACGGTGCCGGTGAACGTCGCGGTGCTCTGGCCGACGTCGGTGGACGTGCCGGTGGTGGCCGCGGGCGGGACTGGGTTGA
>DASTWP010000181.1:0-3296 GCA_035765835.1 Solirubrobacteraceae bacterium | reverse complement strand
CTCAGCGGGCGCGGACGGCGGCGCAGGGGCCACCAGCGCGATGTCCCGCGCGCGCGTCCGCCGGATGCGAGGCAGGCTCGGCATCGGTACTCAGCGGGTCCTCGATCACAGGCAGCACGGGCACGGGCGCGATTGTACCCGCCTACCGGGCGAAACTCACCCGTGTCGCGGCAAACGCCGTTGCCGCAACAGAAACGATCGCCGTGCTCGCGGGCAGCTGTGGAACGGCGGCCGCGAGCGCGAGGCCGACCCACACCGCGCCGGCCGCGAGCGCCGCCGACCAGGCGAGCGCCGCGTAGGGGCTGCGCGCGATGCGCAGCGCCGCCGCGGCCGGCGCCGCGACGAGGCCGAGCAGGAGCAGCGCGCCGACTGCCTGCGTCGCCTCGGCCGCGACCGCGCCGACGACGGCGAGGAACGCGATCTCGAGTGCGCGAACCGGAACGCCGAGCGCGCGTGCGAGCTGCGGGTCGAGCGAGGTGAGCAGCAGCGGCCGCGCGAGCGCGAGCACCGCCGCGACGGCGGCCGCCGAGACGGCGAGCGCGAGCCACACGTCGCTGCGGGTGAGGCCGAACAGCGACCCGAAGAGCACACGCACCGCGGCCGCGCCGTTCCCGCTGCTGTGGTGCGTGGTGAACAGCGCGAGGAAGAGGGCGCCCAGCCCGAGCATCCACGCGAACATCGTCCCGATCGCGGCGTCGTCCGCACGCCGTGTCCCGAGTGCCCCCATGCCGACGGCGACGACGACCGACGCGGCGAACACGCCGAAGCGCACGTCGACGCCGCCCGCGGCAGCGGCGAGCCCGCCGGTGAACGCGACGTGGCTCAGTGCGTCGCCGGCGAAGACCTGCGCGCGAAGGACGAGGAACGTCCCGACGACGCCGCACGCGAGCGCGATCGCAGTTCCCGCGACGAGCGCGTCAGCCATTCGCCCACCGCCAAACGCGCGCGACCAGGTACACCGCGAATGCGAGCGACGTCACGTAGAAGCCGACGGGATACACCGAGTCGTATGCGAGCGCGAGCCCGCCCCAGGTGACCCCGAGCGCGATCGCGACGGACAGGGCGAGGCTGCGGACGGGGCGGACCGTCACCTGTTGCGCCGCCGCCGCGGGCGCCACGAGCAGCGCGAACACGAGCAGCGCGCCGGTGAGCTCGCTCGTCGCGGCGACGGCCAGCCCGAGCAGCAGGACGAAGCCGTAGGAGAGCAGGTCGACGCGCACGCCTGCCGCGCGTGCCGACTCGCCGTCGAGCGAGGCGAAGAGCAGCTGCCGGCCGCCGGCCGCGAGAAGCGCCAGCGTCGCAACGCACACCACGGCGATCGCCGCGACGTCGCCGTCGGTGATGCCGAGGAACGTGCCGAAGAGGAGCGACGTGACGTCCGTGAGCAGCCCGTGGTACAGGCCGACGAACAAGACGCCGAGGCCGAGCGCGACCGCCTGCATGGTGCCGGCCGACGCGGTGTCGCGCAGCCGCCGGCCGCCGAGCGCGAGCGCGCCGAGCGTGCAGGCGCCGAAGTACCCGGCGGCGATCGGCGCACCCGCGAGCGCCGCCGCAGCCGCGCCGGGGAAGCCGATCACCGCGAGCGAGTGCCCGGTGAACGTCTGCCGGCGCAGCACCATGAACCAGCCGAGCACGCCGCTCGTGATCGCGACGGCCGTGCCGGCTGCATAGGCGTCGATCATGAAGCGGTACGCGAACACGTCAGTGCACGTGCGCGCCGGTGTCCGGCTGCCCGACGACGACCAGGCGGCCCTCGCGCGTGCGCAGCACTTCGATCGGCGTGCCGTAGAGGCGCGAGAGCGTCTCGTCGGTGATCACCTCGGCGGGCGTCCCTGCGACGGCCGTCCCGCCGGCGACGTAGACGACCTGGTCGAGGTAGTCGCTGATCGGGTTGACGTCGTGTGCGACGAGCAGCACGGCGACGCCTTGCTCGCGGCAGATGCGCTGCACGAGCGCGGCGACGGTGTGCTGGTTCGGGAGGTCGAGCCCCTCGAGCGGCTCGTCGAGCAGCAGGAGCCGCGGCCGGCGCACGAGCGCCTGCGCGATCAGCAGCCGCTGCCGCTCGCCGCCGGACAGGCTCCCGAACGGCTGCTCCGCGTAGTGCTCGGCGCCGACGTCGCGAATCGCCTCGGCGACGCGTGCGCGGCGCGCGTCGCCGCGCCGCGGCAGCGGGACGCCCCAGCGGGCGCCGTCGAGGCCGAGCCGGACGAGGTCGACGCCGCGGATCGGCGCCGTTCCCTCGCCGTGGTGGTGCTGCGGCAGATAGCCGATCTCGCGCTTGGCGGGGGCGCGCACCATCCCGGCGGTCAGGGGCACGAGGCCGAGCGCGACCTTCAGCAGCGTCGACTTGCCGGCGCCGTTCGGGCCGAGCACCGCAATGAAGGTCCCGGGCTCGACCGCGAGGTCGACGCCTTCCCAGATCGTGCGCCCGCCCAGGCGCACCGCTGCGTCACGCAGCTCGAGCGCGCTCATCCCGCCAGCGCCTGCTCGAGGGCGTTCAGCTGGTGCAGCTGCCAGGCGACGAAGGTCGCGCGGTCAGGCGACTCCGTGACGTCGACAACCGGAACTCCTGCACTGCGCGCGGCCGCGGTGAGGCGGCGCACTTCGGGGGTGACGTTCTGCGTGTTCAGCACCCATACCCGGATGTGCCGCATCTGCCGGCGTGCCGCGTCGAGGTCGCCACGCGTCGGCTCGCTCCCTTCGCTCACCGCGTTCAACAGGGACGCGGGGGTGAGGACGCGCAAGCCGAGCGCACGTGCGAGCGGCGCGACGATGCTCTCGGAGGCGCCGATCGGCGTGCCGGCAAAGCGCGCGCGGATGCGGGCCACCGTCGCGTCGTAGCGCGTGACCCGCACGCCGAAGAGGCGCGCCACGCGGTCGACCACGCGCGGCGCGTACCAGAGGTGGGGGTTGCCGTCCGCGCCGGCGAGCTTCGCCACGTCGACGACGCGCCGGCCCGACTCGGGTTGCGCCGAGAGCAGCCGCGACGCCCAGCGGTCGTAGCCGGCGCCGTTCACGATCACGATGCGCGCGTTGGCGAGCGCGCGTGCGTCGGCGGGCGTCGGCTCGTAGTCGTGCGGGTCGACCGCGGGGCCGGAGACGATGCTCGCCGCGCCCGGGACGAGGCTGCCCCACGCGCTCTCGGCCGCGACGACGCGCGCGTGCGGGATCGGGCCGGTGCCGGCGAGCGCCCAGGCGCCGCCCGCCACGACTGCGGCGACGGCCGCGGTGCACGCGGCGGCGGTGAGCTTCCTCTCCCGGGGACGCACAGGTCGTAACGATACTGATTCTCAGAT
>DASTWP010000180.1:0-9778 GCA_035765835.1 Solirubrobacteraceae bacterium | reverse complement strand
GCGTCGGGGCGACGCTGACCTCGACCGTGGGCGCGACGCAGACCGTGTCGAGCCCGTTCCAGGCGACCGGCTGCGACACGCTGCCGTTCACCCCGCACCTCGCGGCGAGCACGACCAGCCGCGTCAGCCGCAAGAACGGCGCGAGCCTGACCGTGACGCTGACGCAGCCGGCCGGCCAGGCGAACACGAAGTCGGTGTCCGTCACGCTGCCGAAGCAGCTCGCGGCGCGCCTCGAGACCGTGCAGCAGGCATGCCCGCAGGCGACGTTCATCGCCAACCCGGACGCCTGCCCGGCGGGCTCGCACGTCGGCACGGTCGCGGCGCGCACGCCGGTGCTCGAGGATCCGTTGAGCGGCCCGGTGATCATCGAGGCGCACAACGGCGCGCTGCCGACGCTCGAGGCGCTCCTGCGCGGCAGCGGCATCACCGTCGACCTCAGCGGCACGATCGGGCTGGGCGCGACGCTGACCTCGACGTTCGCCGCGGTCCCGGACGTCCCGATCTCGAGCTTCCGGCTCGACCTGCCGACGGGCCCGCACTCGGCGCTCGCCAGCAGCTCGGACATGTGCAAGGGCCCGATCGCGATGCCGACCACGATCGTCGGCCAGAACGGCAAGAAGGTCGTGCAGACGACGGCCGTGTCGGTGCCCGACTGCCGGATGCGGATCCTGACCCGCAAGGTGAAGGGCCACACCGCGACGCTGAGGGTCGAGGTCCCGAACGCCGGCCGTCTCACCGCCGGCGGCAAGGGCCTGCGCACCGTGCGGCGCAGCGTCAAGCGCGCGCCGTCCGTCGTGACGCTGAAGCTCAAGCTGTCGAAGTCGGGGCTGAGGCAGCTGGCGAAGAAGCGCCGCGCTCACCGCAAGCTGTCGCTGCGGGCGACCGTCAGGCTCGTGCCGAGCGGCCCCGGATCGCAGACCAAGCGCACCGCGCGGCTGGTCTTCAAGAAGTAGGCACGCGGGTCGCGCCGGCGCCCGCCTGCGCGACCACCGTGCAGTCCCGGCCGCGGCGCTTGGCCTCGTAGAGCGCGCCGTCGGCTGCCGCGAGCAGCTGCTCGGCCGTCGTCCCGTGCGGCGAGCCGGAGGCGATGCCGGCGGAGGCCGTGAGCGGGCGACCCTCGGACGCGATCGCCGCGATCGCCGCCCGGGCGCGCTCGGCGACGGCGAGCGCGTCCTGCGTCACCGTCGCAGGCAGGAGCAGCGCGAACTCCTCGCCGCCCAGGCGCGCGACGGTGTCGTGCGGGCGCACCGCGCCGCGCAGCGCGACGCCCGCGTCGCGCAGCACGCGGTCGCCATAGGGGTGTCCGTGCGCGTCGTTGATCGCCTTGAAGTGGTCGAGGTCGAGCACGACGATCGCGAGCACCGACCCTTCGCGTGCCGCGCGGCTGAACTCGGCGGCGCAGATGCGCTGGAACGTGCGCGGGTTGGCGAGGCCGGTCAGCGGGTCCTCGGCGGCCTCACGCTCGAGGCGGCCGACGAGGTGGGCGTTCGTGAGCGCGATCGCTGCGTGGGCGGCGTAGGCCGAGAGCGCGCTCAGGTCGCCTGGCAGGAAGACGGTCGACCCGTGCGCGAGCGCGACGAGCACGCCGAGGAGCTGGTCGCGCGAGACGAGCGGTGCGGCGCAGATGGAGCCGAGCGGCAGCTCGCGGTCGCGCGGCAGCGCGGCGAGCTCGGCGTCGCAGGCGAGGTCGTCGATGACGATCGCGCCGTGCTCGAGCAGCGCGGCGCTGTTGCGCGCGGCCCAGCGCTCGAGCGCCGCGACCGACGCCGGCGGGATGCCCGAATGCCGGTCCGCGCGGACCTCGCCGCCGTGGACCAGCAGCAGCGCGAACTGCTTGCCGTCGATCGCGCCCTGCGCCTTCGCGGTGATCTTGTCGAGCACCTCGTCGAGCCGCAGGTCGGCCGAGAGGTCGCTCAGCGAGGAGAGCAGCCGGTCGGCGGCGTCGTCCTGCTCGCGCACGCGCGCCTCGAGCACGCCCAGGCGGCGGCCGGTGAACCTCAGCGCGCGCGCGGCGACGCCGAGCTCGCCGGCGGCCAGACCGGCCAGCGCGAACGGCACGAGCCCAGGGTCGGCTGCGACCGCCGCGGCCGAGGCCGCGAGCCCCGCCGCCCCGATCGCGAGCGCCGCGCGGCGGTGATGCTGCAGGCCGGCGGTCCACTCGACCTCGAACTCGCAGCAGGAGCCGCCGCGGCTTCCGCAGACCGAGTGGGTCACGCGGGCCGGCGGCAGGCCGAAGAGCTGCGGGATCGTCGCGAGCAGCCCGCCGGTGTAGTCGCAGTCGTAGCGGTGGTAGCCGCAGCCGGAGACGTCTAGGTAGCGCAGCCGCACGCGCGTGCCGCCGCGGTCGAGCACGTCGAGGCGGTGCGCCCAGTTGAACTTCGCGTTCGCGCGCACGACGTTGCGGAAGACGAACTCCGGCGTGCCGAGCGCGCGCAGCGCGCGCTTGAGCGTCATGCCGACGGTGAAGTCGAGGACCGACGCCCCGGCGTGCCGCGCGATCAGCGGATCGCCGAGCTCCTCCTCCGCTGCGCTCCAAAGCGCGATCTTGTCGTCGTAGGCGAACCAGGCGTTCTCGTCGCGCAGCTGCGCCTCGGCGCCCGTCAGGCCGGCGCGGGCCAGCGCCCCGTCGACGGCGCGCCGGCCGCCCTCGCGCTCCACGTAGGAGAGGATCAGGCGCGTGGTCAGGCCGCTGCACGCGTGCATGCGCCGCCACTCGGGCGTGACGTCGCCCGGGGCGTGTCTGTCCTCAACCGCTCCCGCTGCCATCGCACCTCGTATCGGTCCACCGGCGGCCCGCTTGAGCGCGGATCCGCGAAGATCCGCCCCATGTCCGCGATCGACGATCTCGCTGCCGCTGCGGCCCGCTACGCCGCCGGATTCGACAAGGGCGACCTGCCGGCGCCCCCCGCTCGCCGCGTCGCGGTCGTGACGTGCATGGACGCGCGCATCCTCACCTCGCGGCTGCTCGGCCTCGAGGAGGGGGACGCGCACGTGATCCGCAACGCCGGCGGCCGCGTGCAGGACGCGCTGCGCTCGCTCGTCGTCTCCCAGCGCCTGCTCGGGACGAACGAGGTCATGGTGATCCACCACTCCGGCTGCGGGATGCGCGGCCTCACCGACGACGCCGTCCGGTCTGCCGTACGCGAGGACCTGGGCGCCGACGACGGCGGCCTCGCCTACCTCGGCTTCGACGACGTCGAGCAGAGCGTCCGCGACGACGTCGCGTTCCTGCGCGACTCGCCGCTGATCGACCCGGGCGCCGTGATCCGCGGGTTCGTCTACGACGAGAAGACCGGGCGGCTGACGGACGTCGCGTGAGCGGGCCCGGCGGCCGCCTTCAGCCTTCGTCGTCAAGCAGCGCTGTCGCCGGGAAGACGAGGATCGGGCGGCGCGCGGCGCGCAGCACCCTGCGGGCGACCGGCCCGAGCAGCCCGGCGTCGAGCGGGCCGCGGCCGCGCGAGCCGATCGCGATGAGCGGCGCGGTGCTCGCCGCCGCCACCCGTTCGAGCTCCCATGCGGGGTCTCCGCTGCGCAGGTCCTGGCGGACCTCCGGTGCGGACGCCTTGGATCCGTTCTCCGCGCCGGCCGCCAGGCGGCGTCGGATCTCCGCCTGCGAGGGCGCCGGGCCCGCCCCGATGGTGACCAGCAGCAGCGAGCCGCGCAGGCGCGCGGCCAGCGCCGCGGCGTGCCGCGCCGCACCCCAGCCGGGCTCCGAGCCGTCGATCCCGCACACGAGCGTGCGTTCCGCCCAGCGCGCCGGCCGTGAAGCGGCCGCCACGCGCGGCGGGACGACGAGGACGGGGCACGGCGCGTCCGCCGCCAGACGCGAGGAGACGCTGCCGAGCACGGCGTCGGGCGCGCCGTCGTGGCTGCGCGTGCCGACCACGATCAGGCTTGCGCCGCGCTGCTCGGCGATCGTGGCGATGCGGCGCGCCGGGTCGCCGTAGCGCACGAGGCGGAACTCGCTGTGCACCCTCGCCACGTCGCGCGTGCCGCTCAGCATTGCGCGGGCGGCCGCCTCGGCCTGCTCGCGCGGGCCGGCGCGCGCATGGGCGCCACGCGCCGCCGGCTCGCCGGCCGGCTGGCCGGCGAGCACGTGCACGCACTCGAGGTCCGCGTCGAGGACCTCGGCGAGGGCGGCGCCCACCAGCGCGAGGTGGTCGGACGCGGGCGAGCCGTCGAGCGCGCACACGATCGTCTCGCGTGAGCGGCTCACGATGGCTAGGCCGCCTTCGCGCGCGCGGCCGGCTCGATCGGCTCGACCGTCGCGAGCTCGAAGCGCACGCGCCCCCCGGGGGCGTCGAGCTCGATCGTCTCACCGGCGCGGTGCCCGTCGATCGCCGCGCCGACCGGCGAGGAGATCGAGATGCGGCGGCGCGCCGGGTCGGCCTCGCCGGCGCCGACGAGCTCGTATTCCACGACCGTGCCGTCGCGCATCCGCACGCCGACGCGCATGCCGATCTCGGCCACGCCGTCGTCGGCCGGCCTTGCCACGCGCGCCGCGGCGAGCCATGCCCGCAGCCTCGCGATGCGCTCCTCGAGCGCCGTGCCCTCGTCGAGCGCCTCCGTGAGCGCGGTGTTCTCGGCGGGGTTCCCGCCGTCGCCGCGGGCGTCGCGCAAGCGCGCGGCGAGCTCCGCGCGGCGCACGGTGGACAGGGTCTGCAGCTCGCCCTGCAGACGCTCGTAGCCATCGCGGGTGAGCAGCGCGTCGTCGACCGGCTGGCTGGGCGGGCGGGCGGTGAGCATGGTCGCTCCTTGGGGTCGGGAACCGAACGATCACGATCGCCCACCGTGTCGCGCCCGGCCATGGGGAGCGGACCCCATTTCAATCGGCGGCCACCGGCGTAGGCTCGGTCCATGAGCGATTCACGATCCGAGCCGGAGCACGACACGCGCAGCGCGAGGCTCGACGACCTGGGCGCCGCGTCCTTCCCCGCCAGCGACCCGCCACAGGCATGGACATGGGAGTGCGCCACCACGGCCGTGCCCGACGAGCAGGCGCCGGCCGAGGACCCGGCTCGGCCTATTCGCCGCTGAGGCCCAGCTTCAGCGCCCGGGCGCTGGCCTCGCCGCGGGTGCGGACGCCGAGCTTGCGCAGGATCGCCGAGACGTGGTGGTCGACGGTCTTCCCCGACACGACGAGGCGCTGCGCGATCTCCGCGTTGCGAAGCCCATCGCACACCAATGCGAGGACCTCGAGCTCGCGCGCCGTGAGGCCGCTCGGGTTCTGCCGGGTGCTCGCGCGCGGCCCGCGCGGGATCGAGCGCACGCCCAGCTCTCGCAGCCGACGGGAGGCCATCGCCGCCGCCGGCCGCGCGCCGAGTGCCTGCAGGTCCGCCAACGCCTGGCCGAGCGCCTCCGGATCCTCGGACCCGAGGCAGGACACCGCCGCCTCGTACGGGCAGCCGAGCTCCCGCCAGCGCCTCGAGGCCCCGGCCCAGTCACCGGCCAGCTCGAGCAGCTCTGGATGGCGCTCGTCCGCGGCAGCGCCCGATCCGGCCGCGAGCCCGCCGCGCCGGCTCCAGAAGGCGACCGCCGCCGCGTAGGGGTCGTCGGGGCGGGTGGAGAACCCGAGTGCCGGCTCGATCTCGGCGGCGATCGCCTGCGGCCGTCCCTCCAGCCAGGCCGCTTCGGCGCGCGCCACCGCCACCGGTCCGATCCACTGGAACTCGCGGCGCGGCAACGCGCTCGCCAGCGCCTCGTCGAGCGGCGCCCATCCCTGCGGGTCGCCGCGGCGCGCGCGCACCAGGCCGAGCGCGACCAGCGCGTGGACGCGCGAGAACGGGCAGGGCCGGCCCAGGCAGATCTCGGCGAGGCGCGCCGCCTCGTCCCACGATCCGCGCCAGAGCTCCAGCTTCGACTGCCAGGCGAGCAGGTAGTAGCGCCAGAGGTCGATGTCGCGGCCCTCGCAGTACTCCAGGCCCGCCTGCGCGTGGCGCGCGGCCAGCTCGTATCGCCGCAGTCGCGCCGCGGTCCGCGCCACGACCACGTGCGCCGCGGCGACGTCGTGGTCGAAGCCGGCCGCGGTGCCCGCGGCGATGGCCTGCTCGAGCTTCTCAAGGCCGGAGTCCTGCCCCGTGAAGAACTCGACCCAGCCGAGCGTGATGAGCGCCGCGACGACCTGGCGTGGGCGGGCGATCGACTCGGCCAGCCTCAACGCGCGCAATGCCCAGTCCCGAGCCTCTCCGGGCGCCTCGGTGGCGAGCTTCAGCTGCGCCACCTGCGTGTAGGCCCTCACCAGCTCCTTGTCCGCTCGCAGCCGCTCCAGGTCGCGCACCGCGTGGATCGCCATCGGCAGCGCGTCGGAAACGGAGCTCGTCTCCCAGACGAGGTTCGAGAGCCAGCTGAGCGCTGTCGCCTGCCTGAGCTCGTCGCCCAGCTGCCGGTAGCAGTCGAGCGCCTGCTGCTGCTCGGGCTCGGCGCTCTCGAAGTCGGCCATCAGGTAGCACTCGGCGGCGCGGCGCTCGCGCAGCTGGGCGCGGGCGGCGACCGGCAGCGCGTCGCCGTGAGCGAGCGCCCGCTCGTAGAGCGCCGCCGCCTCGCGGTGGGCGCCGAGCCGTCCCGCGCGAGCAGCGGCGGGGGCGATGAAGCGCATGACCTCGTCCGGGTCGCCGCAGCCGTCCGCGTGATGCGCCAGGCGGGCGAGGTCCGGCTCGCCCCGCAGCGGCTCCGCCAGCGCCCGGAGGGCGGCGGCGTGCAGTGCGAGCCTCTCGTGATCGTTGATCGCGGAGGCGATCGCCTCACGGGTCAGCTCGTGACGGAACGCCACCGCGTCGCCTGCTGACACGATCATCCCGCTCTCGAGGCACTCGGCCAGCTGCTCGTCGGCTCGACCTGCGAGGCGATCGAGCAGCCACAGCTCGGCGCGCGGACCGGCCACCGCGATCGCCTCCAGCAGCCGGCGCCCGCCCGGGCTCAGCCGGGCCGCGCGGGCCAGAACCGCGTCGGCGACACTGTCCGGCAGCGTCTCGCCTTCGCCGGCCAGCAGCTCGGTGACGTAGAAGGGGTTCCCGCCCGTGCGCAGGTAGAGCATCTCGGCGTCGGCGCCCGATGCCCCGGCCAGCCGCGTGACGGCCTCGAGCGACAGCGGCGTGAGCGACATCCGGACGATCCTCTGGCTCGCGCCCAGCTCGCCGATCAGCACGCGCAGCGGATGCCACCGCCCCAGCTCGTCGTTTCGATAGGTGATCAGGACCAGCGCGCCGGCGCCCTCCAGGCGGCGGCAGCTCAGCCGCAGCACGTCGAGGGTGGCCTCGTCAGCCCACTGCAGGTCCTCGAGCACGACGACCGACGGAGCGCCCGCCTCCTGCAGCCGGCGTAGCAGCGCGCCGGCGACCGCGTGCGGCTTCGCGCCGTCGTCGATCAGGCCGGTGAGCTCCCCGGCGCTCGCGTCGGCCAGGTCGATCAACGGACCGAACGGGCGCGGTGCGAGCAACGGCTCGCAGGCGCCGTGCAGGACCTGCTCTCGCTCGCCGCGGCGCGCGCAGAACTCGCGCACCAGCGACGTCTTGCCGACGCCGGCCTCGCCGCCGATGAACGCCACCAGGCCCGATCCCGTCACGGCGATCTCCTCGAGGCACTGCTCGAGGCGGCCCAGCTCGGGATCGCGCTCCAGGAGAGCTTCGGCGCGCCCGTGTCCCGCGAGGGACCGTGTCCCAAGGCTCATCGCAACCCCCCACGCGGAGCATAGACCGGCCGGCGACGGCCGCGCACAAAATAGGTGGCGCCGCCTCGCAACGTGAGCAGTCCTCCCGATGCGGGGCCTCGAGCTCGCGCATACGGTCGCTGCGCAGTCATTTCCGAGCGAGCGAGGAGGGCCAAGATGCCCAGGTACCTGGTGCAGCGCACGTTTCCGGAGGGTCTCCGGATCCCGGTCGACGAGCGCGGCACGGACGTCTGCCGGACCGTGATCGACCGCAACGCCGAGCACGGGGTCACCTGGGTGCACTCGTACGTGAGCGCCGACAAGCAGACGACGTTCTGCGTCTACGACGCGCCCAGCCCGGAGGCGATCCGCAAGACCGCGAGCCGCAACGAGCTCCCGGTCGACCAGATCACCGAGGTGCGGGTGCTCGACCCCTACTTCTACCTCTGACACCCAGCCACAAGGAGAGAGTCATGCGTATCACGCGAATCGCCGCCGCCCTGCTCGTGCTCGCGGTGAGCGCCGTGGCGGCAGCCGGATCCGTCGCTGCGGGCAAGACCAGCTCGTCGAACGATCACATGCGGGCCGCGCACGCCCGGTCCGCGCTGACGTCCGACATCGCTGCAGCGCGCCTGGCCACCGCCAGGTACTCGACCAGCCTCGCGCGGGCCAAGGCCGCCGGCTACCAGATCATCACCAAGATGATCCCGGACATGGGGTACCACTTCCTGAACCCGCACGTCCAGGGGTTCGACGTTCGCAGGCCGCCGATCCTGGTCTACGAGCGGAGGGGTGGCGCCTGGCAGCTCGGAGCACTCGAGTGGGTGTTCACCTCCAAGCCCGCCAAGCCGCCCCTGCCCGGGGCGCGCTACGGCAGCTTCGCCGCCGCGTGCCATTACGTCGACGGCACGTTCGTGCCCGCGAGCGCGCAGTCGCTGTGCGCCTCGAAGAGCCCTCAGACGGGGGCGGCGTTCAACTTCTGGCACCCGAAGCTCATCACGCTGCACTTCTGGATCTGGTATCCCAACCCGGCGGGCCTGTACTCGAGCATGAACCCGTCGGTCGATCCGTTCAACGGGAGCTGAGGCCCGGCGAGCGTGGAGGGCGACCGGGCCCCAGCTGGCCCGGTCGTCCACGCTCGCGCTCCGGCCGCGAGAGATCTCCAGAGGAGCGCAGCGATGTCCGCCGATCCGAGGACCCCCTCCGAGCGCGGTGCGCGAGCCGGCCAGGTGGCGCTTGGCCTGCTGTGGCTGACCGACGGCGCCCTCCAGTTCCAGCCGTACATGTTCGGCCGGTCGTTCGTGACCGGCATCATCCTGCCGTCGGCCGCCGGGCAGCCCGGGGTCATCGCCGGGCCGATCACGTGGATCGCCCGTCTGATCGAGCCGCACGTCGCGGTGTTCAACGCCGGCGCGGCGACCCTCCAGGTGCTGATCGGCCTCGGCCTGCTCTACCGGCCGAGCGTCAAGGCGGCCCTGCTGGCCTCGTTTGCCTGGGCGGGCGGCATCTGGTTCGCCGGAGAGGGCCTCGGCATGATCTTCACCGGGACCGCGAGTCCGCTCACCGGGGCTCCGGGCGCAGCACCGATGTACATCGTCGCGGGGCTCCTGTGCTGGCCGGCGGCCGGCCGCAGGATCCGGCTCGCCGGGCGCGGTTGCTGGTCGCTCGTCTGGCTCCTCTCGGCCGTGCTCTGGCTGCTCCCGGCAAACCGTGGTGATGGCTTGCCGGCGCTGGTCGCCGTCGGGCTCGCCGTGCTGTCGGCCGCGATCGCCTTCAGCCTCCCGGCCCGGTATCACGCCCGCCTGTTCCTCGTCCTGGCGATCCTGATCTCGCTCTCCTTCTGGATCGCCGGCCAGGACCCCGGAGGCACGTTCAGCGGCCAGGCCACCGATGTCGGCACGGCGCCGTTGATGGCCCTGATCGCGGCGCTGCTGCTCGCGCGCGAGCCGAGCGCGCCACCGCGGGTGCCCAAGGGGCTGCCGGCAAGGGCGTCGCGGCGCAGTCTGACGCCGGGCGCGGCCGGCTCCTCGGGCTGAGCCTCCCCGGCTAGCCGGGCGGAGCGGGGGTGAGGCCGTGGCGGCGCATCACCTCACCGATCGCGGCGAGATCCGGCGGGCCGCCGGCGCCGGCGGC
>DASTWP010000179.1:0-2193 GCA_035765835.1 Solirubrobacteraceae bacterium | reverse complement strand
CGGCGCAGGCGTCGAGCTCGTCCAGCGTGCGGTGCCAGAGGCCGCCATCGTCGTCGGCGATCCCCCGCAGGCGCAGCGCGGCGATCCGCTGCTGCAGGCCCCACGGGGTCCGCTTCGGCGAGGGCCGATGGCCGAGCAGGGAGCAGAAGATCGCGTCGGGGTAGGTCTCGGCGAGCCGGCCGAAGCGCAGCGCGCCGTCGCCCGCGGACGCCTCGACGCGCTCGTGGTCGTCCGGGCGGTAGAGGCCCAGCGCCTCGAGCGCGTCGTAGAGGTCGAACCCCACTTCCATCCACTGCTCCCAGGCGCCCAGCGCCTGCCCGGCGGCCGGCACGGGGTACAGCGGCAGGCGGCGGCGGAACAGCAGCGCGTCGCAGACCCGCGAGCGCTCGTAACGGCCGGATGGGAGCCGCAGCTGCGCGCGCAGCGGCGCGCCCGCCGCGAGCAGGTCCAGGCGCCGGCCGGACGGCGCGTCGACGCACGCGACCGCCTCGCCGCCGAAGCCGAGCACGGTCCGCGCGACCGCGTCCACGTCCCCGGGGGAGTAGAACGTCGCCACGAGGTCGGTCTCGCCCGAGCGCGAGGCGCGCCGCTCGTGGAGCGTCACGAGCTGCTGGTTGCCGGGCCTGGCCGAGACGTCGATGCCGCAATAGCGCACGCCGGGCCGCAGACTAGAGTCCGGCGCCGTGTCCCTGGCCGATCGCCTCGCCGCCCGCGCGCTCGAGCTGATCGACGTCGCCTCCGAGTCGCGCGGCGAGGAGGCGCTGGCCGGGCACGTGCTCGGCCTGCTCGCAGAAGGCGGCATCGACGCGCGGGACGCAGGCGACACCTGCGTCCTGGCGGGCACGACGGCCCGGGGGCAGCGCCCGCTCGTCCTGCTCGCCGGCCACCTCGACACGGTCCCGGCACAGGGCAACCGCCCGGGGCGGATCGCCGAAGGCGCCGTTCACGGCCTCGGGGCCGCGGACATGAAGGGCGCGGTCGCGGTGATGCTGGAGCTGCTGCTGGCGCGGCCCCAGGGCGACATCGACGTCGGCCTCGTGCTCTTCGGCCGCGAGGAGCTGCCGCTCACCGAGAGCGCCCTCACGCCACTGCTCGAGCGCGAGCCCGGCCTGCGCGGCGCGGACGCCGCGATCGTGATGGAGCCGACCGCCAACGCGCTCCAGGCCGGGTGCCTCGGGAACATCAACGCGACGTGGACATTCCGCGGGCGCAGCGGCCACTCCGCGCGCCCCTGGCTGGCCGACAACGCGATCCACGCGGCCGGGCGCGGGATCGCACAGCTCGCAGCGGTCGAGCCGCGGCCGGTGTCGTTCGACGGCCTCACGTTCACCGAGGTCGCCTCCGTGACCGAGATCCGCGGCGGCATCGCCTCGAACGTCGTGCCGGACGAGGCGGTCGCGACGGTCAACGCGCGCTACGCGCCGGGCCGCGACGCCGCCGAGGCCGAGGACTGGCTGCGCGGTCTCTGCGCTGGGCACGGGGAGCTGCGGATCGCTTCCAACGCGCCGTCGGCGCCGGTCGCGACCGGCAACCCGCTCGTCGAGCGCCTGATCGCGGCGGGCGGCCTCGCGGTCGAGCCCAAGCAGGCGTGGACCCCGGTCGCCGAGCTCGCGCGTGCCGGGATCGACGCCGTCAACTTCGGCCCAGGCGACCCCGCCCAGGCGCACACCCGCGGCGAGCACGTCGCGATCGACGCGCTCGTGCGCTCCCACGAGACGCTGGAGCGCTTCCTGTGCGGCTGAATCCCGTGCTGGCGGGGATGGCGACGTACCCGTTCGTGCGCCTCGGCGAGGCCAAGGCCGCCGCGACGGCGCGCGGGATCGACGTGATCGACTTCGGCATCGGCGAGCCGCGCGAGGAGACGCCCGCCTTCATCCGCCGCGCGCTCGCGCAGGCGCTCGAGGCGGAGCCGGTGTCGGCCTACCCGAGCGCCGAGGGCCTGCCCGAGCTGCGCGCCGCGATCGCCCTGTGGAGCGAGCGGCGCTTCGGCGCGGCGCTCGACCCGGACACCGAGATCGTGCCGACGCTCGGCTCCAAGGAGGCCATCTTCCACCTGGCGCAGGTCGTCGGGCCGGGCGCCGTGGCGGTGACGACGCCGGGCTACCCGGTGGCCGAGCGCGGCGCGCGCTTCGCGGGCCGCGAGGTGGTCGAGATGCCGCTGACCGCCGACGGCGGCCACCGCGGCGGCGCCCC
>DASTWP010000178.1:0-9480 GCA_035765835.1 Solirubrobacteraceae bacterium | reverse complement strand
GGGACGTGCACCAGCGGCCGCCGGCGGCCGAAGGACTGCAGCGCCAGCGCGACGATGCCCTCGTGGCTGATCGTCTGCGGGCCCGCGAGCTCGTAGCGGGCGTCGCCCCCGTCGCGCTCGAGCGCCGCGACGACGCAGTCGGCTACGTCGTCGGCCCAGATCGGCTGGAAGAGCGCGCGTCCTGCGCCGCTGACCGGCATCACGGGCAGCAGCGACATGCGCTCTAGCAGCGTGAGGAAGACGTCGCCCGGGGCGTAGACGATCGACGGCGCGAAGATCGCGTGGCGCAGCGAGGAGCCCGCGACCGCGCCCTCCGCGAGCGCCTTCGCACGCAGGAAGCGCGTGCGGTCGTGGGTCGTCGCGCCGAGCGCCGAGAAGAAGACGAAGCGCTCCACGCCGGCGCGCTCGGCGGCCTCGACCATCCGCCACGTCGCGATGCCGTTGAGCTCCTCGATCGACCCGCGCGGCTGGTCGCGGATCGCGGCCGCCAGATGCACGACCGTGTCGACGCCGCGCAGGGCGTTGCGGAACGAGGGCGGGTCGGCCAGGTCGCCGAGCGCGATCTGCACGCGCACGCGCTCCGTGCCCAGCCGGCGCGGGTCGCGCACGAGGCAGCGGACGCGCTCGCCGCGGGCGGTCAGCCGACGCAGCAGGGCGGTCCCGACGAGGCCTGTGGCTCCGGTGAGCAGCAGCACGGCCGGGGGACCATAGCCGCGCAGGCCCTCTCGAATATGCTCCCGGGCCCGAATCGCGACCCCAGGAATCTCGAACTAGTGGCCTACGTCATCGCTGAGCCCTGCATCGGGCAGAAGGACAACTCGTGCGTCGAGGTGTGCCCGGTGGACTGCATCCACCCCACCCCCGACGAGCCCGACTACGACAAGGTCGAGCAGCTCTACATCGACCCCGAGGAGTGCATCGACTGCGACGCCTGCGTCGAGGCGTGCCCGGTCGACGCCTGCTTCGCCGAGGATCAGCTCCCCGAGGAGTGGGCACGCTTCTCGCAGATCAACGTGGAGTACTTCGCGAGCAAGTAGCCCGGCTCGCGGCCGTGCCGCGGCCGCGGCCTACGCCATCGGCAGCGCGATGCCCGTCGGCGCCGGCGCCTCCTGCGCCGGCGCGGCGGAGGCGAGCACCGGCAGCTCGACCGGGAACAGCGCCTGCAGCCCGCGCGCCGCGTGCCGGATGCCCTGCGAGGCGGGGTCGTCGGGGTCCGTGGCGACGAGCGGCGTGCCCGCGTCGGCCTGCTCGCGCAGCGGCATCGTGAGCGGCACCTTGCCGAGCAGCGGCACGTCGAGCTCGTCGGCGAGCTCCTGGCCGCCGCCCTCGCCGAAGATCGCGTAACGCTCGCCGTCCGGCGTGACGAAGCCGGCCATGTTCTCGATCACGCCGCCGATCTCGAGGTCGACCTTGTGCGCCATCTCGGCCGCGCGGCGCGCGACCTTCTGCGCCGCGGGCTGCGGGGTCGTGACGATCAGGAACTTCGACTGCGGCAGCAGCTGCGCGAGCGTCATCGAGACGTCGCCGGTGCCCGGCGGCAGGTCGACGAGCAGGAAGTCGAGCTCGCCCCACGCGACGTCCTCGAGGAACTGGGTCAGCGCCTTGTGCAGCATCGGGCCGCGCCAGACGACCGCGGAGTCCTCCTCGACGAAGAAGCCGATCGACATGACCTTCACGCCGTGGGCCTCCAGCGGGACGATCTTGCGCTCGGGCGAGACCGGGGGGCGACCCTGGACGCCCATCATGCGCGGGATCGAGTAGCCCCAGACGTCCGCGTCGAGGATGCCCACGCGCTTGCCCTCGGCGGCGAGCGCGGCGGCGAGGTTCGCGGTGACGGTCGACTTGCCGACGCCGCCCTTGCCGGAGCCGACGCAGACGACGTTCGCGACCTGCGCGAGCGCGCCGGCTGGCAGCGTGCCGCGGCCGAGCTTCTGCTGCAGGCCGCTCTTCTCCCGGTCGCTGAGGACGTCGAAGGAGACCTCCACGCGCGTGACGCCGTCGAGCGCGCCGACGGCCTTGGCGACCGCCTGCTCGAAGTGGCTGCGGATCGGGCAGCCGGGCGTGGTCAGCGAGACCATGACCGCGACCGAGCCGTCGTCGCGCGCGTCGATCGAGCGGACCATCTCGAGCTCGACGATCGAGCGGCGCAGCTCCGGGTCGATCACGACCTCGAGGGCCTTGAGGATCTCGTCACGGGTCGGCATGCAGTCCATTGTCGCAAAGCGCCCGCGGCCTCCCCGACCAGCCCTTAAGGACCAACGACCCGCACAAGGCGGGCCGTCGGCTGAGGGAGGAGAGGTACTGCCACTGCCGGCGGAGATATGAGGCCGGCAGACCTGCCGCGCCCGGGCCCTCTCCGGTGCCCGGGCGCGGAGAAGCGGATTTGCTACGCGATGCTCGAGACGCGCTCGCTGACCTTCTGCGCGGCGCCCGCGCCGGCGGCGACGCCGGTCTGGACCACGTTCTCGAAGCGGGCGCTCGCGAGGCGGGCGTCCTTGCGGTACGAGGTGACCTGGCGCTCGGCGCGGCGGCGGTTCTGGCGCAGCGTGCGCTCGAGGCGCGTGCGGGCCTTCTTGACCTCGCGCTCGACGTTCTTGCGCGCGCGGACGCCGCGGCGCTCGAACTTCTTCAGATCGGACTCGATCGTGCGCTGGGCCTTGTCGCGGGTCGAGTAGCGGCCACGCAGGTCCTCGACGGTCGCGACGAGGTTGTCACGCGCGACGAGCGCGGCGCCGACCGGGATCACGACGGCCTTCTCCGCGTACACCTGCACGACCTCGACCGGGGTCTTGGCCTGCTGGACGCTCGAGCGGCTCGGCGCGGCGGCCTTGGCGGCACGCGTGGTCGAGCGCTGCGCGGAGCGCGCGGTGGTGCGGGTGTTGCGCCTGGCGGCGTTGGTGCGACGCGTCGCAGCAGCCTTCTTGCCGGCCGTAGAGCGCTTGGTGGCGTTGGTCTTGCGAGTGGTGGTGGTGTCAGCCATCGGTGATGGTCACTCCCTCGGAGATGGGATCGGGAAAGTTAGTTCTAAGTGTCTGTACGGGAGGGACTGTACCCGTCGAACACCTGTTTGTAAACCGCTACGCGCCCCGGGTTACAGCACGAACCTGCGTTCGCCGCACCCACGCGCCGGGATCCCGCAGCTCATCGAGGCTCGGCAGCATCTCCGGGCTCGCCCAGGCGCGATTCAGGGCGTCGATCCCGCCGATCTCCACCACTCCGTCGACGAAGCCCCGGCCGACCTCGTACTGGCGCATCTTCATCTCCAGGCCGAGCAGGCGTTCGAGCAGCCGCTGGAGCGGCGGGCGCTCGCGGCGCCGGCGGTCGAGCGCACCGCGCAGCCGCTCGAGGTTCGGCAGGAACGGCCCGCCGGCCGCGTCCATCACGTGCTCGGCATGGCCCTCGACGAGCGCCATCGCCGACTGCACGCGGTCGAGCACCGCGCGCCGCTCGGGCCCGAGCACCACCCCGACGACGTCGCCGTCGCGCAGGCGCTCGGCCAGCGCGCGCAGGTCCTGCAGGTCGGGCATCTTCAGCAGCGCGCCGACGTCCACGCGCACGTCGGCCGACTCGAGCAGCTCGCGGATCAGCCCCCCGAGGTGCTCGCGCAGCCACGGGACGGAGGCGAACTGCACGGCGTGGGTGACCTCGTGGAACGCGACCCACGCCAGGAGATCGGGCAGCGGGACGTCCATGTCGGCGGCGGCGCCGTGCAGGTTGGGCGCGACGAGCAGCAGCCGCGCGCCCGCCGTCGGGTCGAGCAGCGAGAGCTCGTACTGCCCGAGCACACGGCGGCCGAGCCAGCCCACGAGGCCGCCCATCTCGACGCCGACGAGCAGGCTGCCGGCGTTGCGCAGCGGGCCGGCGAGCCCGCCGCCGCCGGCCGCGTCGAGCTTCTCCGCCAGCGGCGCGAACGTGCCGCGCATCGTGACGAGGTTCGCGCGCGACCACGCGACCCTCCCGACGGCCTCGATCGGCGGCAGCGGCGCGAGCGGGCGCATGCGCGTGTAGCCGGAGACGGCCTCCTCGGCCTGCAGCGCCAGCGCCGGCAGGTCGCCCGGCAGCAGGTCGTGCTCAGGCGTTCCCGGCCCGGCGACCGCCTCGGCGACGCGCTCGGCGACGGACCAGTCGATCACGGGCTTGCGGGCAGGGTCGCGAGCTCGGCGAGCGCCTCGGGCGTGCGCGCCGCGACGACCGGCGAGTGCGGCTCGAGGTCGAGCGGCGCGCCGAGGGGATCGTCCATCGCCGTGAACGCGACGTGCCCACCGCTCTCGCGGACGATCAGCTGCGCCGCGGCGGCGTCGACCGCGCGGCACTTCCACAGGGTCGCCATCCCGTCGACGCGCGTCGCCGCGACCTGGCAGAGCGAGATCGCGATCGAGCCGATCGCGCGGATGCGGTGCGCGACGTCGACCAGCGCCATCGAGCGCGCCGCCAGCCAGCGCGGGTCGGCGGACTCGATCGCCAGCACCTCGAGCTTGCCCGCGCTGTCGCGGCGCTCGGGCGCCTCGCCCGTCAGCCGCTCGTCGTTGCGCCACGCGCCCTCCCCGCGGACGGCGCGCCACTCCTCCTCCGGCCCGAGGTCGTAGACGTAGCCGAAGACGACGTCGGCCATCGTCGGCCCGTCGGCGACCGCGATCGAGAGCGCGTGGTGGGTGAGCCCGCGCTTGGCGTTCATCGAGCCGTCGATCGGGTCGATCACGACCAGCACGCCGGGATCGCCGAAATCGACGCGCCCGCGCTCCTCGGAGATCGCGGTGAAGCGGGCCCCGTCGCGGTGCAGCCGCTCGAGCTGCGCGAAGACGGCGTCCTCGGCGGCGGCGTCGATGACGAGCGTGCGGTCGCCGCCCTCACCGCGCTCCCCGGTCTCGATCACGCGCTCGGTCGACAGCGGCGTGTCCGCGAGCACCTTGCGCAGGCCGTCCGCCGCCGCCCGGCAGGCGCCGAGCCAATCGTGCGCCAACGCGACGGATTGCGTGCTCATCTGACCCATATCCTAGGGTCGTGCCCGATCCGGTCGACGGCCTCACCCCCGCCCAGCGCGAGGTCGTGACGCGAACGGTGCCCGCCCCTCCGCTGCTCGTCCTCGGCGGGCCGGGCAGCGGCAAGACGCGCGTGATCGCGGGCCGTCACGCCTGGCTGGCGCGCGAGCAGGTGGTCGCGCCCGAGGCGGTGCTCGCGCTCGCCGCGACCCCGGCCGCCGCCGCGGCGCTGCGCGCGCAGGTCGAGGCCGCGCTGCCCGGCGGCTTCGAGGAGCTGCCCGTGCACACGGTGCGCTCGTTCTGCGAGCGGCTGCTGCACGACGAGGCCGGCGAGGCGGGGCTCGGCCCGTTCGTGGTGGCGGTCTCGGCGGCGGATCGCCTGGCGATGCTGCTCGAGCGCGTCGACGAGCTGCGCCTGCGGCTGCACGACTTCCGCGGCAGCGCGCCGACGCTGCTCGCGAGCGTGATCGCGCGCATCGACCGCCTGAAGGAGGCGGGCATGTCCGCCGCCGGCGCCGCCGCGTGGGCGCAGGCGCTGCCGCCCGGCGACGACCGCGCCGAGCGCGAGCGCGAGTTCGCCGAGGTCTACGAGGCCCACGACCGGATGCTCGCCGAACAGGGCGTGCTCGACCACGGCGACCTGGTGCTGCGCGCGCACGCGCTGTTGCGGGACGCGCCGCACGTGCGCGCGCGCACGGCTGCCCGCTACCAGGCGCTGCTCGTCGACGACGCCCAGGACCTCGGCGAGGCGCAGGCGCTGCTCGTCGGCCTGCTCGCGAGCGAGTGCGCGCACGTGACGATCACCGGCGACGACGACCAGGCGGTGCGCCGCGGCCGCACCGCGGGGCCGCGCAACCTGCGCGACCTCGCCGAACGGCTGCCCGGGCTGCAGACCGTGCGCCTGGAGGAGTCGCTGCGCTGCCCGCAGGAGGTGCTGGCGGCGGCCGAGGCGGTCGTCGCGCCGGCTGCCGAGCGGATCGCCAAGGACGTCGCGACCGCAGCGGGGCACGCGCCCGGCGAGGTCCGCTTCTGGTCGTGCGCCAACGAGCGCGCGCAGGCGCAGGCGGTCGCGGCCGACGTCGCGCGGCTGATGCGCGGGGGCGTCGCGCCGGAGGAGATCGCCGTGCTCGTGCGCTCGGTGCGCAGCGAGGGCCAGGCCGTCGCGGTCGCCCTCGAAGAGCGCGCAGTGCCCTACCGGGTCGCGGGCGCGGCGGCGCTGTTCCAGCGCGCCGAGGTGAAGGACGTCCTCGCATGGCTGCGCCTGCTGATCGATCCCTCCGACAGCGCCGCCGTCGTGCGCGCGCTCGCGCGCCCGCCGGTGGAGCTGCGCTCGATCGATCTGGCGCGCTGCGTGCAGATCTCGCGCCGGCGCAAGCTCGACATGGTCTCCGCGGCCGTCGCCGCGACGGAGTCGCCGCAGCTGCCGCCGGAGGCGCGCGAGCGCGTGCTCGGCTTCCTGAAGCTGCACCGTTCGGCCGCCGCCGCGCTGGACACCACGCGGCCGGATCTGTTCGTGCATCGGCTGATCGAGCGCCTGGGCCTGCGCCGTCAGCAGCTCTTCGCCGCGCAGGCGGACGTGGTGGAGCGCCTGCTCGCGCTCGCCCGCCTGAGCGAGATGGCCAGCGCCTACAACCGCCGCGTCCCGCAGGCGACGCCACGCGACTTCGCGCGCTACGTGACCGCGCTCGCGGAGGCGGGGCTGCGCGAGGACGACGACGAGGAAGCCGTCTCCGGCGCCAGCGGCGGCGTGCGGGTGCTGCCGCTGCACGGCGCGCGCGAGGCCGAGCTGCGCCACGTCTACGTGCTGGGGCTGCAGTCCTCGCGGATGCCGGGCGCGCGCCCGGCTGCGGCCGAGCCGATGCTCGACTCGGCGCCCTCGCGCGAGGAGCACCTCGACGCGATGCGGCGCCTGCTCTACGCGGCGATGACGCGCGCCGCCGAGGGGCTCGTGATCTCCTACGCGGCCGGCTCGGAGAGCGGCGCGCTCCAGCACCCCTCGCCGTTCGCGCAGGCCGCGCGCGAGGCGGTCGGCGGGGAGTGGGAGCGGCGCGAGGAGGAGCTCTACGGGCCCGACGAGACGCTGCACGCGACGTTCCAGGCGCTGCGCGACGAGCTGCTCGGGAGCGTGGCGCGGATCGGCTCGCGCCTCGGCGAGCTGCGGCTCGACACCGACCTCGACGTCGCCCACGGCGCGGTGCGCTACCTCGAGCTGCTCAAGCTCTCCGCCCTGCTGTCGCGCCCGGAGGGCCAGAGCGTCGCCGACGCGCTGCCGGGCATCAACGCCGCGCTGCTCCGGGCGGCCACCTCGCAGCAGCGCGAGATCCTCCAGACCAGCGCGCTCGACGAGATCCTGCTCGACGCCGAGCGCGACGCCCGCGCGCGCGCCGGCGCGATCGCGGCGCGGGAGGAGCCCTCGCTGGAGGCGTTCCTGCCGACGCGCGGCGAGGGTCTGCTGCTCAGCGCGGGCGACATCGACACCTACCGGACGTGCCCGCTGAAGTACAAGTTCGCGCGCGTCTTCCGGATCCCGAGCGAGCCGACGCTGAACCAGCGCTTCGGCATCGTGATCCACCAGGTGCTCGAGCGCTACCACTCGAGCGGCGGCAGGACGCTCGACGAGCTGCTCGGCCTGCTCGAGTCCGGGTGGCGGCGCGGCGGCTTCGGCTCGGGCGACGAGGAGCGCCAGCTGCACGAGAAGGCCGACGGCGCGCTGCGCCGCTACCACGGCCGCTGCGAGACCGAGCCGGCCGAGCCCGTGTGGTTCGAGCGCTCCTTCCAGTTCCGCCTCGGCGCGCACACGCTGCGCGGGCGCGTGGACCGCGTCGACCGCCTGCCGGGCGGCGGCTACGAGCTCATCGACTACAAGACCGGCCGCCCCAAGTCCTCGACGCAGCTGCGCGAGGACGTGCAGCTCGCGCTCTACGCGGTCGGCGCGCGCGAGGCGTGGCACCTGGACGCCTCGCAGCAGGCCTACCTGTACGTGCTCGACGACGAGAAGGTGCCGCTGCCGACCGACGACATCGACCCCGAGTGGATCGAGGACACCGTCCACGAGGTCGCGGACGGCATCCTCGGCCAGGGCTTCGAGCCGACGCCGTCGTACGCCGCCTGCTCGATGTGCGACTACCGCATCGCCTGCCCGGCGGCGGAGCGCTAGCCGGCTAGCGCCTGCGCTTCGCCTTCGCGCGAGCCGCCGCGGTGGTCGTCGTCCCCGGGCACCACGGGTCCGCCGGCACGTCCAGGCACGGGTTGCGCATCGACTTCAGGCCGCTCGGCAGCGGCGCCAGGACGACCTTGGTGCGCCGCGGGTAGTTCGCGCCGGGCAGGCAGAAGTCGCCGGCCGGGATCGGCCCGATCGAGATCGCCTGCGCGTCGCACGCCACCTCGTCCGTGAACACGGGGTTCAGGTCGGGCGGCACGTTGCCGCCGCAGGTGGGCTCGAGCGTCTGCAGCAGCGGCGGGGACGTCGTGGGGGCGCCGCCGCCGGCCTCCGTGTTGCCGGAGAAGCAGTCCGACGGGCCGGGCTCGAAGCGCGTCTCGGCGAAGTCGCCGTTGCTCGGGTTGCCGAAGAAGCCGTTGTGCTCGTAGGTGTTGTCGATCAGCGCGTCGCCGGACTCGTCGAAGATGCACGCCGCGGGCGTGCTCGTGCCGCCGCTGCACGGCGGGCCGCTGTCCGGGAACGGCACGAAGATCGTGCCCCAGGCGCCGTTGTTCGCGAAGCGGTTGTCCATGACGGTGTCGTTCCGGCCGCCCGAGACCGACATGCCGGTGCCGACCGGGCCGGCGGCCGCGAAGCCGGCGGCGGGGACGTTCGGGTTGTTGTTGTCGTGGACGTTGTTGTGCTCGAAGACCCAGCACGAGTGGGTCTTGGTGATCGGGCTCGTGCCGTTCTTCGGGCACGCCCCGTCCTGCGGCGAGGGCGAGTCGTCGTTGTTCTGGCTGTTGGTGTCGAACCCGTCCTTGTTGTGGTCGAACTGGGAGTTCTCGATCACCAGGTTGCCGCCCGAGTTGGTGCCCGAGTAGCCGAGCGCCGAGTACTGCGCCCAGCCGTGGTCGAGCACCTGGTTGCAGACCTGCTGGCAGGCCCCGATGTAGTAGTCGGAGTCGTTGAAGTTGCTGGCGTACGTGTAGTCCCACAGGCCCGGCCCGTCGGCGTTGCTGGAGAAGATCCCGTAGCCGGCGGCCGTGTGGTTGTCCTTGAAGTACGTCGTCGTCGCGTTGAGGTAGCGGCCGGTGAACTTGCCGAGGCCGATCTTGCCGCTGCCGTCGCCGCCGTTGAACCAGATCTCGTTGCCGGCGCTGCCGTCGCCGCTCAGGAAGTTGCAGGCGGTGAGGTTCTCGACGCTGACGCCGTCGGTCTTGTAGACGAGGATCCCGTTACGGCCGAGCGCGTTGCCGTCCTTGTCCTTGGCGCCGAGGTCCTGGCGCGAGGGCGCCGAGCTGCACGGCTTGCCCTTGCCCGGCAGCGTGCCGTCGACGATGACCTTGTTGCGGTTCATCC
>DASTWP010000177.1:0-3489 GCA_035765835.1 Solirubrobacteraceae bacterium | reverse complement strand
GCTCGGCGTCGTCGAGCGTGAGAGCGGGCGCGGAGCCACCGAGGCGCGCGTGCCAGGCCACTGCGCCGGCCTCGAACCGCGGCTGGCCCCGCCAGTCGAGCAGGATCGCGAGCGCCTCGTCCAGCGCGACGCGCGGCAGCTGCGCGCGCAGGCGGCTGCCATGCCAGGGCTCGGCCGCGTACGAGCGGCGAAGCTCGCGCCTGACGGCGTCGAGCGCCGTCGGCTGCGCCGTGATCAGCTCGCCGGCCGCGAAGGACCGGGGCTCTGGAGCGGTGGTGGTGGTGCTCATCAACCCCCCGCGTCGTCCCGGCCGCGGCTCCTTACTTCGCCGGGACCGGGTTGCGGCCAGGGCTAGCGTTGGATGCACAACCCGAAAGGCTCCGGCCACAGGAGGCAAGCGATGAGCGACCCCATCTATCCGACCCCGACGCGAGAGCTGGCGGCCCGGCGGGCGGAGCTCGCGCCCGAGACGCACGACGCCTTCCAGGCGTTCAGCAGGCAGGTCTTCGCCGACGGAGCCCTTCCCGAGAAGACCAAGCAGCTGATCGCGGTGGCGGCCGCCCACGTCACCCAATGCCCCTACTGCATCCGCAGCCACACCCGGCTCGCACAGCGCAAGGGCGCAAGCGAGCAGGAGATCATGGAGGCGATCTGGGTGGCCGCCGAGATGCGCGCCGGCGGCGCGTACGCGCACTCGGCCATCGCGCTCGACGCGCTCGCCTAGAGGAGGTGAGCGCATGTCCAGGCAACAACCGCGATCGCGGGCCGACCAAGAGCTCGATGCCGCCAGCCACGACTGGCGGCACAGGATCGCCTCGCACCAGATCGGGCTGAGACCCGCCATCGACCCACGCCGTGATCACGTCCGCGGCTCGGAGGATCCGAGCATCACGCTGGTCGAGTTCGGCGATTACCAGTCCGCCGACTGCGTCGCCGCCGCCGCCGATCTGGCCGAGCTGTGCGATCGCTTCGACGGGCGCCTGCGCTTCGCCTTCCGCCACTTCCCGATCGGCGACGCCCACCCGCTCGCGCTGCACGCCGCCGAGGTGGCCGAGGCGGCGGGCGCCCAGGGCCGCTTCTGGGAGATGCACGACCTGATCTACGGGCGCGAGCGCGATCTCGATCCGCCGCTGCTGCGCAGCCTGGCGAAGAGGATCGGCCTGGACGTCGAGCGATTCGATGCGGAGATCGCCCACGATGCCCACCTGCGTCACGTCATGGAGGACTTCCAGAGCGGCGTCGACAGCGGCGTCAACGGCACGCCGACGTTCTTCATCGGCGCAGAGCGGCTCGACGGGGACCTCGGGCTGACGGCACTCCAGCGGGCGCTGGAGGAGGCGGGGAGGTCCGGCTGAGCCCGGCCGGCGCCGTGGGGCCCAGCAGCCGCGCCTCTACGGCGCAGGCCCCATGGCCCCGAGCCCCCGCTCGCGCTTTCATGGTGAGGGCGATGTCCACGTCCGGAACCGTTCTCTGCGGAGTCGATGACTCTCCCGGCGCCCGCGAGGCGCTCCAGGTCGCGGGTGCCCTCAGCCGGCGCCTGCGCCTGCGGCTGGTCGTGGCGAACGTGGCCGCCGAGGGCGCGGGCGACGGCGGCAGACGGATGCTGTCGCGCACGGTGCGCGAGGCCGGCCTGGGCGGGACCGCCGAGCTCCGCACGAGCGCCGGCGAGCGCGCCGGGCGCCTTGCACAGATCGCCGCGGAGGAGGGGGCGGACCTGATCGTCATCGGCTCTGCCGCGCCGGGACGCCTGCGCCTGCGACGCGAGTCGGCGCTCGCGGGCGAGCTGGAGAGCGCCACCACGTGCCCTGTGCTGATCGCGCCGATGCTGACGCGGCCCCCGTCGACGCGGCGACTCGCGCCCGGGCCGGGAGAGGGCCGGATACAACTACCCGCGGAAGCGCATGCACCCTCGAGGCCTCTCACTCTTCTGGCGCGCGTTCGCCGCGACCGCCGTGGCGCTGGTCCTCGTCGCGGTGCTGCTGATCGCCACGCCGGTGAGGATCAGCGCACGGATCGCGCTGGTCGAGGCGGTGATCCTCGTCGCGGGCCTGGGCCTGATCCTGGCGATGGACTTCCTGCTGCTGCGGCGGGCCTTCCGGCCGCTCGAGCGCCTGGCCGCACGGATGGAGACCGTGGATCTGCTGCGCCCGGGGCAACGGCTCCCTGATGTCCGGGGCGGTGCGATCGGGCGGGTCGTGAGGGCGTTCAACGACATGCTCGATCGCCTCGAAGCGGAGCGCAGGGAGAGCGGCGGCCGCACGCTCGCCGCGCAGGAGGCCGAGCGCGCGCGCATCGCGCGGGGCCTGCACGACGAGGTCGGCCAGGTGCTCACCGGCGTGCTGCTCGAGCTCGGAGCGCTGGCTCCGGCCGTCGCCGGGGAGCGCCAGGGCGAGCTCGCCGAGACCAAGGCGTCCGTGCGCCAGGCGCTCGAGGAAGTGCGGCGGATCGCCCGCGAGCTGCGTCCGGAGATGCTCGAGCACCTGGGCCTCGTGAGCGCCCTCACCGAGCTCTCGCGGGTGCTGAGCCGGCAGAGCGGGCTGCGGATCGACCTCGAGCTCGAGCAGGCGCTGCCGGCGCTGACCGAGGAGGCCGAGCTGGCGATCTACCGCGTGGCACAGGAGAGCCTGACCAACGTCGCGCGCCACGCGGGGGCGACCCGGGTGACCGTCAGGCTCGAGTCCGGCCTGGAGAGCGTCGTGCTGACCGTCTCCGACGACGGGCGCGGCTTCGGCGACGGCGGGCAGCCGGAGCGCCACGGCGGGATCACGGGCATGCGCGAGCGGGCACTGCTGGTGGGCGGCGCGCTCGCGATCAGACCGCGGGCCGGCGGAGGCGTCGAGGTCCGCTTCGAGGTCTCGGCCGCGGGCGAGGCGCTCCCGCGCTGATGTCGATCCCGCTGGTGACCAGCATCCTGATCGCCGACGACCACCCGATCGTGCGCTCCGGCCTGCGCCGGGTGCTCGACGCCCAGCCCGACCTGCGCGTGGTCGCCGAGGCGGTCGACGGCGCCGAGGCGGTCGAGAAGGCCCTCGCCGAAGACGTGAACCTCGCCATCCTCGACGTCTCGATGCCGCGCATGACCGGCATCCAGGCAGCCACCCAGCTCTCGCGGCAGAGGCCCGGGATGAGGTTGCTGATGCTGTCGATGTACGACAGCGAGCAGTACCTGTTCGAGGCGCTGCGCGCGGGCGCGTCGGGGTACGTGCTCAAGTCGGACGCCGACCAGGACATCGTGCGGGCGTGCCGGGCGGCGATGCGCGGTGAGTCGTTCCTGTACGCCTCCGCCGTCAAGACGCTGGTGCGCGACTACGTCGAGCGGGGCTCGTCGGCCGAGGGGTTCGACGTGTTGACGCCGCGCGAGCTCGAGGTGCTGAAGCTGATCGCAGAGGCGCAAACCTCGAAGCAGATCTCGGAGGCGCTCTTCATCAGCGTCAAGACCGTCGAACGCCACCGCCAAAACATCCTCGACAAGCTCGGCATGCGCGATCG
>DASTWP010000176.1:0-3822 GCA_035765835.1 Solirubrobacteraceae bacterium | reverse complement strand
GCACCGCGCTATGCCTGTGGCTCGAGCCGCGCGCGGGCGGCGAGCCGGGCTTCGCCCTGCGCGTCGCGGCCGGCGGGCATCCGCTGCCCTACCGGCTCAAGCAGGGCGCCCCGGCGGAGACGGTCGGCCGGCCCGGCGCGCTGCTCGGCGCGTTCGAGGGCGCGGCGTGGCCGGAGGCGGCGTGCGCCCTGGCGCCGGGCGAGGCGCTCGTGCTCTTCACCGATGGCGTCCCGGACAGCCGCGGCGCGGGCGAGCGCTTCGGCCAGGACCGCCTGGAGGCGCTGCTCGCGACGCTCGGCGGCGCGGGCGCCGACGAGGTCGCGGGGCGCATCGACGAGGCGCTGCTGGACTTCCAGGACGGCCCGCAGCGCGACGACGTCGCGGTGCTCGTGCTGCGCGCGACGGCGTAGCGATCGAAAACGTCCGGTGCTTGCGGCAAGATCGCGGCGCGGAGTTGACGCGCCGCGGATGCGGCGGTCGAATCCGTGACGAGGAGAGCATGGAGCGACCGCTCGGCATCTACGCCAGCTCGGCCTCCCGGCGCGATCGCGTCTGGGGCCGTCCGCGTCGGCGCCGCACGCTCTTCGCCGTCCGCGCCGGCGCCTGGACGGCGCTCGCGGCGGTCGGTGTCCTCGCCGCGGCGGTTGCCGAACGCCTGATCGGCTGACTTCCCCCGTCGCACACCCCACACCCCCGCAGGCGGCCCGCGCACCCCCAGTTGTGCGGGCCGCCCGGCGGGTAGGTTGACGCGCATGCCCACCCGCCTCCTGATCCCGCTCGCTACCGCGGCGCTCGCCGCGCTCGCCCTCGCGGCGCCCGCCGTCGCGGCGCCGCCGCTGCCGTTCGGCCACGCCTGCACACCGCAGGACGGCACGCTCTTCTGCCCGACGGCCAGCGACGCCCAGCGCGTCGCGAGCTTCGACGGCACGCCCATCGACGTCGACGTCACGCTGCCCGCGCAGGGCGACGGGCCGTTCCCGACGCTGCTGATGCTGCACGGCTACGGCCAGGACAAGACGGCCTTCGAGCCGCATCCCGGTGCCGACCCGGACTACAGCAGCGCGTTCTACGCCCAGCACGGCTACGCCGTCGTGACGCCGTCGTTCCGGGGCTTCGGGCGCTCCTGCGGCAAGCCGGATTCGCGCACGCCCGACTGCGCGCACGGCTATATCCACACGGCCGACACGCGCTTCGAGGCGCGCGACTTCCAGACGCTGCTCGGGATCCTCGTCGACGAGGGGATCGCGAACCCGAACGCGCTCGGCACGACCGGCGTCTCCTACGGCGGCGGCACCAGCCTCGAGCTCGCCTACATGCGCGACCGCATCCGCCTGCCGGACGGCTCCTTCGCGCCCTGGACGAGCCCGAACGGGACGCCGCTGCACATCGCCGCCGCGTGGCCGCGCTGGCCGTGGTCGGACCTCGCCGACTCGCTCGTGCCGAACGGCCGGCTGCTGGCGCCGCACACGCCGCTGTACGCGTACCGCGCGCCGGTCGGCGTGCCGATCATCCAGTACGGGCTCGGCCTGTACTCGCTGGCGCTCAGCAGCGGCTTCGTGGCGCCCCAGGGCTCCGAGCAGAGCGCGGACCTGACCGGGTGGGTGAACGTGCTCAACGGCGGCGAGCCCTACGGCGCGAAGGCGCTGGCGATCCTCGACGAGATGCACAACTACCACGGCGCGAGCGGCGTGCCGCTCGAGCACAGCGGCGCCGCGCCGCTGATCATCCAGTCCGGCTGGACCGACGACCTCTTCCCGGTCGGCCAGGGGCTGCGCGCCTACGACCAGCTGCGGCGCGCCGACCCGAGCGCGCCGGTGTGGATGCAGGTCGGCGACCTCGGCCACAGCCGCGCGGCGAACCACCCGGGCGACACCGCGGTGTTCGACGCGCAGGGCCTCGCGTTCTTCGAGCGCGAGCTCAAGGGCGCGGGCACGCTGCCGGCGCCGGGGACAGTGACCGCGTTCACGCAGACGTGCCCGCGCACCGCGAGGAACGGCGGCGGCCCGTATCGCGGCCCCTACGCCTCGCTCGCGCGCGGCGTGCTGCGCTTCGGCGCGAGCCGGCGCCAGCGGGTCACTTCGACCGGCGGCAACGCGAAGTTCGCGAACTCGATCTCGCCGTTCCTGATCGACCCGTGCAAGGCGCTCCGCGCACCGGTCGAGCCCGGAACCGCGGTCGTGACGGCGCGCTCGCGCGGCTTCACGCTGCTCGGGCGCACCACGATCCGCGGCCGCGCCGCCATCCACGGCTCGAGCCCCGAGCTTGCGGCGCGGCTCTGGGACCTGAACCCGCGCACCGGCACGCAGCGGCTGGTCGACCGCGGCATCCTGCGCGTCGCGCGGCAGGGCGCGTTCGCGTTCCGCCTCGACGGCAACGGCTGGCGCTTCGCGCGCGGGCACACGGTGAAGCTCGAGCTGCTCGGCCGCGACGGCCCGACCTACCGGCCGTCCTCGACGAAGTTCACGCTCGAGATCTCGAAGCTCAGGATCGAGCTGCCGACGCGGGAGCGTCGGCCCTAGCGGCGGCCCCGCCGAGCGCGGGGAGCGCACCGGGGGCCGGCTCGCGCCGCGGCGAGCCGGCCTGCACCGCGGCGAGCACGATGCCGACCCACAGCAGCGCGGCGAGGTCGACGTGCACCCAGACGAGCTCGGTCGGCAGCTTCAGCTCGTACTGCACGATGCCGAGCACACCTTGGAGCGCCATCAGCAGGCAGATGCGCAGCAGGCGCAGCCGGAGCTCGGGGTTCGCGCCGCGGCGGCGCGCGAGCGCCCATGTCGCGATCGCGAGCAGGCCCAGCAGGACCGCGAGCGCGCCGTGGCGGTCGACGATCCAGGTCAGCGTGCCGGCGCCCTCGAAGTGCAGGCGCTTGACGATCTCGCCGGTGCCCGACGCGCCCGCGTGCGGGCCGGCCGCCGTTGCGGCGGTGCCGGCGAAGACCGTGACGGCGCCGAGCGCGAACAGCACCCAGCAGGCGCGGGCGGTCGCGAGGTCGGCCGCCCGCGGCTCGCCACCGTAGGCGGGCCGTGCCCGCCACGCGAGCGTCGCGGCGGCGACGAGCACCACCATCGACAGCCCGTAGTGGCCCATCACCCAGCCGGGTGCGAGGCCGTAGAGGACGGTCAGGCCGCCGAGCACCGCCTGCGCCACGACGCCGAGCGGCAGCAGCACGCCGATCACCGCGAGGTCCTTGCGGAATGGCCTGCGGAAGAACGCGAGCGCGCACGCGGCGATCGCCGCGATCGAGATCAGGCCGGTCAGCAGCCGGTTGCCGAACTCGATCCAGGCGTGGCTGTTGGACTCGGCCACGAGCCGGCCGTTCTGGTAGCAGTTGGGCCAGTCCGGGCAGCCGAGGCCCGAGCCCGTCACGCGCACGCCCGCGCCCGTGAAGACGATCAGCGTCAGCGCCGCGAGGGCGAGGGCGCTGACGAGGAAGTACTGGCGCGGGGTGAGGCTGAAGCGGCGGATGCGAGCGCGCACGGGGGTCTGAAGGATGCCGCATCGCGGCCCTGCGGCGTCAGATGCCGCACACCCCGGTCAAGCCGGCGGGGCGCGCTGCCGCTTCAGGGGGAGCCGCCGTTCAGGTCCCTGTAAGGGGGGCGAACTCCCGCGCCCGCGGACCTACCGGTTGCGGCACCGGTCCACGCACGAAGGAGAACCCATGTCCCTGTCCGTCCGCATGGCGGGCCTCGCGCCCGCCACCCTCGTCCTCGCCCTCGCCCTCGCGGCACCCGCCTCCGCCGGTACCTACAAGGAGTACACCTGCAAGCTCCCCGACGGGACGCCGGCGGCGACGGATGGGTGGGTTGCGGATGCGGCGGCGGC
>DASTWP010000175.1:0-2517 GCA_035765835.1 Solirubrobacteraceae bacterium | reverse complement strand
GCCGCCGATCCAGACGCCGATCGCGGTGCCCATGCTGGTCAGGAAGAAGTTGAGCAGCACCCGCGCCACGCGGTTGCGCCACCACCCGCGCACCGAATTGACGTCGTCGCGCAGCGCCATGAAGTCGGCGTAGGTCGGCTTCCGCACCCAGGCCTCGACGAGCGCGCTCACCGTGCCCGACGCGAGCGCCGGATGCAGCGGCGTGACCGGCGAGGACACGAACGCGGCGAGGATGCTCAACGGATGGCCGCCGGCCACGGCGCATCCGATGGCGCCGAGCGTGCCGGTCAGCAGCACCCAGTACAGGAGCAGGTCGGCGCCGACGTCGAGGCCGCCGTGCCAGAAGCCCCAGGCGAAGCCGCCCAGCACGAACGCGGCCAGCGCGATCGTGAACCACGGGATCGACGACTTCTCCGCGAGCGATTCGAGGTCCGCACGCACGATGTCCGGCGCGACGCCGTCCTCGCGCAGGTGCCGCGCCATGCCTTGCAGGTGGCCCGCGCCGACGACCGCGAGCAGTTCGCGCGGGCCGCCGCCGTCCACGGCGCGCGGCTCCAGGGCGATTGCCCGGAGATTCGCGGCCATGTAGCGATCGCGCTCGGCGATCACCGTCTCGTAGAGCGCGGGGTTGTCGCCGGCGAATTCGGAAAAGCTCGCTTCCAGCAGGTCGCCCTGCTTGAGCTTCTCGATCTCCTCGCCCGCGACCTCCTCGTCGTCGAACAGCGCGGTGACCAGGCCCGCGACGAGCTTCGCGCGGCCCCACCAGCCCAGGCGCTGCGAGGCGCGCTTGAAGGTGACGCCGACGTCGCGGTCGACCAGGCGCATGTCGAGGCCGCGGGACTGCGCCTCGAGGGCGGCGGCCTTGAGCTCGGCGCCGGGCTCGATGCCGAGCTGCTCGGCAAGGCGGCGCTGGTACGCGGCGAGGCCGAGGTTGGCGGCGAACAGCGCGGTGCGGCCGGAGCGGATGACCTGCACGAGGTCCAGGCGCGCGAGCGCGTCCGGATCGGTCAGCGACTGGAAGCGCTGCGGGTCGAGCTCGACCGCGACGGTGTCGAAGCCGCCGCTTTCGATCGCCGCGCGCACCGCCTCGACGCTCGCGCGCGAGACGTGCGCGGTGCCGAGCAGGGTGAAGCGGACCCCGTCGCGTTCGACGATCGCGTGCGGCTGTTCGCGCCAGCCGCTGGCGCCCTCGGCGACCTCAGTCACGGTAGCGCTTGAGAAGGTCGCCGTAGGCGTCGATGCGGCGGTCGCGCAGGAACGGCCAGATGCGGCGCACGTGTTCGCTGCGGCCGAGGTCGACTTCGGCCAACAGCACCTGCGGCGCATCGACCGGCGCTTCGGCGAGGACCTCGCCCTGCGGCCCGAGCACGTGGCTCGAGCCCCAGAAGTCGATGCCGGCGCGACCGACGGGCGAGGGCTCGTGCCCGGTGCGGTTGCACGACAGCACCGGCAGCCCGTTCGCGACGGCATGGCCGCGATGGCTCAGGATCCACGCGTTGCGCTGGCGATCCTTCTCGGCCTGGTCGTCGCCCGGATCCCAGCCGATCGCGGTCGGGTACAGCAGCAGCTCGGCGCCGGCCAGCGCCATCAGGCGCGCGGCTTCCGGATACCACTGGTCCCAGCACACCAGCACGCCGAGGCGGCCGACCGAGGTGTCGATCGGGGTGAAGCCCATGTCGCCCGGCGTGAAGTAGAACTTCTCGTTGAAGCCCGGGTCGTCGGGGATGTGCATCTTGCGGTACTTGCCCGCGAGCGAGCCGTCACGCTCGAGCACGACCGCGGTGTTGTGGTACAGGCCGGCGCCGCGGCGCTCGAACAGCGAGCCCACGATCACCACCCCGTGCTTCTTCGCGAGCGCGCCGAGGCGTTCCGTGCTCGGGCCCGGGATCGGCTCGGCGTGCTCGAACTCGCACACGTCCTGGTGCTGGCAGAAGTAGGCGCCGTTGTGCAGTTCCTGCAGCAGCACCAGTTTCGCGCCGTCCCCGGCGGCTTCGGCCACGCGCTGTTCGATGCGCGCGAGGTTGGCGTCCGCGCTGCCCTGGTTGGTTTCCTGGACCAGCGCGACGGGGAGGGTCTTCCTGCTCATCCGGCGATTATCCCCCGCGGGAGCTGCATGGTCAGGCAATGCAGGCTGCCGTTCTGCCAGATCAGCGCGCGGCAGGGCACCTGCACGATCTCGCGGCCGGGAAAGGCGCGCGCCAGCACGTCCGCGGCGGCGTCGTCGGCAGGATCGCCGTAGGCGGGCATCAGCACCGCGCCGTCGACGATCAGGAAGTTGGCATAGCTGGCGGCCAGGCGGCGGCCGCCGTCGACGATGGGCTGCGCCCACGGCAGCGGGAACAGGCGGTACGGCTGGCCCTCGCGGGTGCGCAGCGCAGCGATCTCCGCGCCCATCGCCTGCAGCTCGGCGTAGTGCGAGTCGGCCGGGTCGTCGCAGGCCTGGAACACGATCGCGTCCGGCGCGGCGAAGCGGGCGAGGGTGTCCACGTGCGCGTCGGTGTCGTCGCCCTCGAGGTA
>DASTWP010000174.1:0-3085 GCA_035765835.1 Solirubrobacteraceae bacterium | reverse complement strand
AGGCGGGCGTGAGCGTGCAGAGCGCGCGCCCGATCGTCGAGGCGCTGCGCGACCGCCTGCTCGCCGAGGTCCTGCGCCGCAGCGGCTACCGCACCGGCGCGGTCAGCGCCAACACGTGGGTCTCCACGCACAGCGGCTTCGCGACCGGGTTCGAGCGCTTCGTCGAGCGCCTCGACGGCGGCCGCCCCGCGCAGATGTCGACCGAGCGCCTCGGCGACCGCCTGCGCTGGATGGCCTCGGCTGCGCGCGCGCGCAGCGACGACGGCGCCGCCGCCGCCGCGGCGACGCTCGAGCAGTGGGCGGCCGAGCCCGCGCCGGCGCCGTTCTTCTGGTTCGTGAACCTCGTCGAGTGCCACTCGCCCTATCTCCCGCCGCGGCCGTACGCAGCGCTGAGGGCGGGCGGGCGCATGCGCGCCGCGCTCGAGGCCAGCGAGTGGCTCAACCTCGCCTCGTTCTGGCGCACGTGCGTGACGCGCGAGGCGCCGGAGGAACCCGTGCTCGAGCGCATGCGCAGCGGCTACCGCGGCGCGATCGCCTACATGGACGCCTGGCTCGGGCGGGTGCTCGAGGCGCTCGACGCCGCGGGCCAGCTCGAGGACACGCTCGTGATCGTCTCCTCCGACCACGGCGAGAACTTCGGCGAGGGCGGCCTCATCGGGCACGGTTTCTCGCTCGACGAGCGCCTCATGCGGGTCCCGTTCGTCGCCGCCGGCCCAGGCGCCGAGCGCCTCGAGGGCATCCGCAGCCTCGCCGAGGTTCCGGGACGGCTCGCCGCGATCGCGGGCGTGCCGGAGCACCCCTACGACCCCTCCGAGCTGCCGCCACTGCCCGTCGCGCAGTTCGACTCGCCGGCGCCCGGGCTCGATGACCCGCGCACGCAGCGCGCGATCGCGCTCTGGAATCTGGACGAGGCCGCCGCGGCGCGGCTCGTCACGCCGATCGCCGCGACGACCGACGGCACGGTCAAGCTGGTCGTCCGCGGCGGCCGCGAGGAGTTCTACGACCTCGAGCGCGATCCGTCCGAGCGCGAGCAGCTCGCCGCCGCAGCGGTCGGTGCGGACGCCGCCGCGCGGCTGCGCGCCGCGCTCGCGCACCCCGCCGCGACCGCGAGCGTCGCGCGCCGGGTCGAGCCCGCGCCGGCCGCCGCCGAGGACCCCGAGCTGGCCGAGCTGGAGGACCGGATGCGGCTGCTCGGATACCTGTAGGAGGAATCGGCACCGGCGGCGGCGAAGCACGCCGCGAACCCGGCGCCGGCCCTGGACGGTCGCATCACACATACTTCGCGACCGCTCTCGACACGGCGGCAACCTGGCCGGCGCCGGGTCTTCCATACCATCGGCCTCGTGCCAGGAGCCGCGCGCTTCCGCGAGGTGATGGGCCACTTCGCCAGCGGGGTGGCGATCGTCACCTGCGACGGCCCCGACGGGCCCGCCGGCCTGACGACGAGCGCGGTCACGAGCCTCTCGCTGGACCCGCTGCTGCTGCTGGTCTGCTTCGAGAACTCCTCGCGCACGCTGCCGGCCGTCATCGGCGCGGAGCGCTTCGCCGTGAACGTCCTGCGCGCCGGCCAGGAGGACCTCGCGCTCGTCTTCGCCTCCAAGCGCGTCGCGCGCGAGAAGTTCGAGGCGGTCACGCACACCGTCGCGCACGGCGTCCCCGTCCTCGACGGCGCGCTCGCCTGGCTCGCGTGCGACCTCACCGAGACGATCCCCGCGGGCGACCACACGATCGGCATCGGCGCGGTCACGCACATGGACGCCGACGCGAGCGGCGAGCCGCTGCTCTATTACAAGGGCGCGTACGGCGGGCTGAGCGTCACGACGTCCCCCACGCCCGCAGCGCCAGGAACACGATGACGACCGCCGCGAGCGCGATCGTCGCCATCTCGCGCCGCACGATCGCCAGCACGACAGAGCGCTGACCGGCCTCGTCGAGGCGCCCGACCGCCTGCGCGTCCTCGAGGCCGCGCGCGTCGAGCACCGCCTGCGCACTGATCACGCGCAGCTGCTCGGCGACGAACGAGACCGCCACCGGCAGCAGCGCGTAGAGCCAGAAGAGCTTGCCGGTGGGGTGGAAGCCGGCCGCCGCCAGCGCGCCCGCGCACACCGCCAGCGCCACGCCGGAGAACTGCCCCGCGCGCGCGAGGATCCAGAACGCCCGGCTGGGCTCGACGCGGTACCAGCGCCACGCGCCGAGACCCGCCGCGAGCGCGTTGAGCGCCGCCGCCAGGAGGCTGAAGAGGGCTGCGACGGTGCTCATCTCGCGCGGTCTGCCACTAAGTATCACTTCGTCACAAATGGTGGTAGAACGCAGGACCAGTGCTCCGGGACTACCTGCCGGCCATCGTCTTCGTCCTGCTCGGCGCCGCCGTCGGCGGCGTCTTCGTGACCCTCAACTCTCTGCTCGGGCCGCGCCGGCGGATCAAGACCAAGGCCGACCCCTACGAGTGCGGGCTGCCCTCGGAGATCAAGCAGGGCTTCCGCTTCGGGATCAGCTTCTACCTGATCGCGATGCTCTTCATCCTGTTCGACATCGAGACGATCTTCCTCTATCCCGTCGCCGTCCAGCTGCGGGCGTTCGGGACGTTCGCGATGGTGGAGATCATCGTCTTCGTGGCGCTGTTGCTGGTCGCGTTCCTCTACGTGTGGCGCCGGGGGGCGCTCGAGTGGAGGTAGTCCGGCGCGACGCGCGTGAGCTGCTGCGCGGCGGGGAGCTGGAGGGCGATGCCCTCGAGCGTTACGTCGAGGAGCGCGTGCTCACGACGACGCTCGACAAGGCCGTCAACTGGGCGCGCTCGAACGCGCTCTTCCCCGCGACGTTCGGCCTCGCCTGCTGCGCGATCGAGATGATGTCGATCGTGGCCGCGCGCGTCGACGTCGCGCGCTTCGGCTTCGAGGCCTTCCGCGCCTCGCCGCGCCAGGCCGACCTGCTGATCCTGTCGGGTCGCATCAGCATCAAGATGGCCCCGATCGTCCGCCGCATCTACGACCAGATGCTCGAGCCGAAGTGGGCGATCGCGATGGGCGCCTGCTCGTCGTCGATGGGCGTGTTCAACAACTACGCGATCGTGCCGGCCGACAAGTTC
>DASTWP010000173.1:0-7804 GCA_035765835.1 Solirubrobacteraceae bacterium | reverse complement strand
CGCCGGCGGGCAGGCGCAGGATCCGCCCGAGCGCGTCGACGAGGCGCTGCGAGAGGCGGCCCAGGTCGAGCCGCCCGGCCTCCAGCGCGCCGAGCATCCGGCCGGTCTTCTCCCGCTGCGCCGGCGCCAGGCCGACCGCCTCGGCGACCGCGCCCGCGAGCTCGTCCACGCTCAGCGACGCGTCCTCGCGCGCGTCGGCGATCAGCGCGGCCGCGAGCGCCCCCTGGAGCGCCGGCTCGGCGCGGATCGCGGCGAGCGCGGCCTCGTCGTAGGCGGGTGCCGGCGCGAACGTCAGCCACACCTCGATCTGCTGTGCGAGCGCGTCGCGCTCCTGCTCGGGGACACGGGCGAGGTAATCGTCCACGTCCGGGCGCCGGCCGGCGACCCACGCGTCCGTGAACTCGGCGAAGGCCTTCTCAAGCGTGCTCACGGAGGATCCTCTTCAGTTCCCTGATCCCGCGCGAGTGGCGGGCGTAGACATTGTCCATGCTGATCCGCAGCGCGCCGGCGATGTCCTGCGTGGCCATGCCGTCGAAGGACATGCGCAGCACCTCGCGGTGCTTCTCGTTGGGGATCTGGCCGACCGCCCAGTGCACCAGGTCGCGCTGCGCGGCGGCGCGCTCCTCGGCCTCCTCGGCGTCCGCGGCCTCGGCCGCGCGCTCGTCGAGCCAGCGCGCGAGCGCCGCGTCGTGGGGCCCCGCGTCGGCAGAGCCGGGACGGCGCTCGTCCAGGCTGCCACCGATGCCCTTCTCGTAGCGCAGCACCTCGCGGCCGTAGTCCATGAAGCCGTTCCAGGCCTCGGTCTTGAACGCGACGCGGAACTCGCCCACGCTGGCGCCGCGGAACTTCCCGCCGAGCCGCACCACGCGCGTGGCCGCGGCCTGCACGGCGTCGTCGTAGTCCCTCGCCGCGAAGCCGCTCCCGCCGGCGAAGCGGAAGACGCGTGCGAAGCCCGGCAGGCGGTCGTAGTTCAACGTCACGAGCCGGCTCCAGATCGCGGCGGCCGCGGCGGCGTCGCCGCGGTCGCGGGCCGCGGCGAACTGGCGGATCAGGCGCTCCTCCTCGTGCATGCACGTACAAGGTCGCGGGCCGGGGCCCGGATCTGACAGACGCTATGCGACGGCGCGCCGGATCGCGCAGACCCGGCGCTGTTTCGTGACAGGCGCGTCTGGTTCCGTCACGCGCCGCCCCCGATCCTGACCGCGTGTGCAACGAACGCTTCGGTGAGCGAAGGGAAGTGGTCGAGCGCGTGGCCGAGCTGGCCGAGCGGCAGTGGGGGAACGTCACGACCCGGCAGCTGCGGCGTTGCGGGCTCAGCAGCGCGGCGATCGCGCGCTGGGCGGCGCGGGGAACGCTGCGGCCCGTGCACCGCGGGGTGTACGCGGTCGGCCACCGCTCGCCCGCTCCGGAGGCGTGGTGGGCGGCGGCGCTCCTCGCCTGCGGCAGGACGGCGACGGTCGGCCACGCCTCGGCCGCGGCGCTCCGTGGCCTCCCGCTCGACGACGGCTCCGTGGTCCACGTGATCGTCGGCGATCGCGCCCGGGCCCGCGCGGACATCGTCGTCCATGCCGCGTCGCTGGAGCGCGGGGAGGCCTCGAAGGTGCGAGGACTGCGGGCGACGAGCCTGCCGCGCACGCTCCTCGACCTCGCCGCCGCGGGCCACCGGGTCGACCGGCTCCTCGACGACGCGGTCGCCCGCCGGCTGGTGTCGTTGCCGACGCTGCGCGCATACGTCGAGCGCAAGGAGGGCGCAGCGGGCGTCGCCGCCCTGCGGCCTCGCGTGACCACTTCGCTTCGGTGAGCGAAGGGAAGTGGTCGAGCGCGGCCGGCGGGCGGCTCTACACTGGAGCGGCCGCCCCCTCGATCCTCTCGCCGCCCCCCGGAGTCCCCTTTGCGCACACTCGCCCGCTGGTGCGTGCAGCACCGCCGCATCGTCCTCGCCGCGTGGCTGATCGCCCTCGTCGGCGTCCTCGCCGCCAAGTCCGCGGCCGGCACCGCCTACCGCGACACGTTCAAGCTCAGCGGCACGCAGAGCTTCGACGCGCAGCAGCTGCTGCGCGACTCGGCGCCCAAGGCCGCCGGCGACACCGAGCAGGTCGTGATCGCCGTCGAGCACGGCACCGTGCGCGACGCGCGCGTGCGTGCGCGCGTGCAGCCGATGCTCCAGCGCTTGGAGCGCATGCCGCTCGTGGCGAGCGTCGTCTCGCCGTACGGCGCGCAGGGCGCCGCGCAGGTCTCGCGCGACGGCACGGTCGCATTCGCGCAGGTGCACCTCGCGAAGGAGGCCGTGCACGTCACGCCCGCGCAGGCCAAGCGCTTCGTCGACGCGGCGCGCAGCGCAGACGGCGCGGGCGTGGAGGTCGAGGTCGGCGGGCAGGCGGCGAAGGAGGCCAACCAGCCGCAGGTCTCGAGCACCGGCATCGGCGCGGCCGCCGCGCTCGTCGTGCTCGTGCTCGTGTTCGGCTCGCTGCTGGCGGCGAGCACCCCGCTGCTGACCGCGGGCCTCGCGCTCGGGGTCGGCACGGCCGTCATCGGGCTGCTCTCGCACCTGATCGGCATGGCGACGTTCTCCTCGGAGCTCTCGCTGCTGATCGGCCTCGGCGTCGGGGTGGACTACGCGCTCTTCATCGTCACGCGCACGCGCCAGGGCATCCAGCGCGGCAAGGCGCCCGAGGACGCGATCGTCGATGCCGTCGACACCTCGGGCCGCGCCGTGCTGTTCGCCGGGATCATCGTCTGCATCGCGCTGCTGGGCATGTTCGCGCTCGGCGTGAGCTTCCTCTACGGCGTGGCGATCGCGGCGAGCATCGCGGTCGGCTTCACCGTGCTCGCCTCCCTCACGCTGCTGCCCGCGCTGCTGCGCTTCATCGGCCCGCGCGTGCTCTCCCGCCGCCAGCGGCGCGCGCTCGCCGAGAGCGGGCCCGTTCACGCCGAGAGCGCGCCCGGCTTCTGGGCGCGCTGGAGCGGCGCCCTGACCGCGCGGCCGGCGGCGTTCGCCGCGGTCGCGGCAATCCTGCTCGTGGTGATCGCGATCCCGTTCCTCGGCATGCGGCTGGGCTCGAGCGACTCCGGCAGCGACCCGTCCGGGTCGACGACGCGCAAGGCCTACGACCTGCTCGCGAAGGGCTTCGGGCCCGGATACAACGGGCCGCTCCAGCTCGTCGCGAAGATCGACACGCCGGCCGAGCGCGCGACGTTCGCGCGCGTGCGCGCGGCGGTCGCGTCCACGAGCGGCGTCGTCGCGGTCACGCGCGGCGCCGAGCTGCCCGCGCGCGGTGGCGGCGTGGTGGCGATCGCGAACGCCTACCCGAAGGGCTCGCCCCAGGACGCCTCGACGACGGCGCTGCTGCACACGCTGCGCGGCCGCGTCGTGCCGGCGGCCGAGGCCGGCTCGGCGCTGCGCGTGCTCGTCGGCGGCCAGACGGCGATCTTCGAGGACTTCAGCCGCGTGCTCGCGAACAAGCTGCCGCTGTTCATCGGCGTCGTCGTCGCGCTCAGCTTCCTGCTGCTGATGATGGTCTTCCGCAGCCTGCTGATCCCGGCGCTCGCGGCGGTCATGAACCTGCTCTCGGCGGGCGCCGCCTTCGGCGTCATCACCGCGGTCTTCCAGCACGGCTGGGGCGCGTCGCTGCTCGGGATCGACAAGACGGGCCCGATCGAGGCGTTCGTCCCGGTGATGATGTTCGCGATCCTCTTCGGCCTGTCGATGGACTACGAGGTCTTCCTCGTCAGCCGCATCTACGAGGAGTGGCACCGCACCGGCGACAACCGCGCGGCGATCGCGCGCGGCCTCGCCGCGACCGGGCGCACGATCACGGCGGCCGCCGCGATCATGGTGCTCGTCTTCGGTTCGTTCATCCTCGGCGGCGAGCGCGTGATCGAGCTCTTCGGGCTCGGCCTCGCGAGCGCGGTCGCGCTCGACGCGGCGATCGTCCGCTCGGCGCTCGTGCCGGCGCTGATGCTGCTCAGCGGCGAGGCGAACTGGCGCATCCCGCGCTGGCTCGACCGCCGCCTGCCGCGCATGAACGTCGAGGGCGACGTCGACCACGGCGACGACGACGAGGACGGCGGCTGGCGGGCCGCCGGCGCGGCGACCGCCGCCGCCTGAGGCTCAGGCGTCCGCGAGCCGCCGCAGCAGCCCGACCGCGTCGCGCAGCAGCCGCTGCTCCTCGGGGGAGAGGTCTTCGGCGATCGCGCGCGCGAGCCAGCCGTCGCGGTGGCGGCGGTCCTCCTCGAGCGCCGCGCGGCCCTCGGCCGTGAGCTCGACGAGCGCGCGCCGGCGGTCGTCCGGGTCCGGCCGCCGCGCGACCAGGCCGTCGGACTCGAGGTCATGGATCGTCTGCGCCATCGACTGCGGCCGCACGCGCTCGGCGGTCGCCAGGTCGCTGACGCTCTGCGCGCCCTCGCGGTCGAGCCGGCCGAGCACGGTGCCGTGGCCGAGCGGGAAGCGGTGCTCGCTGCGCAGCCGGCGGACGAGGCCGCCGAGCACCACGCGCAGCTCGCTGGCGACGAGCGCGGGATCCGTGCGGCTCGGCATGGGGAAACTGTAGTCCACAGGCAAACTGCACAGGTAGCCTGTATATTGGTCCGCCGTGGCAGAGGATCGCTACAAGTGGGTCGCGCTCTCGAACACGACGCTCGGAGTGCTGCTCGCGACGCTCGACGCCTCGATCACGCTGATCGCGATGCCCGACATCTTCCGCGGCATCCACCTCGACCCGCTGGTGCCGTCCAACAGCTTCTACCTGCTGTGGATGATCCTCGGCTACATGGTCGTGGCGAGCGTGCTGATCGTGAGCCTCGGCCGCCTCGGCGACATGTTCGGGCGCGTGCGCACGTACAACCTCGGCTTCGTCATCTACACGGCGGCCTCGCTGCTGCTGACGGTCGACTGGATGACCGGCCGCGCGGGCGCGACGTTCCTGATCGTCTTCCGGATCGTGCAGGGCGTCGGCGGCGCGTGCCTGCTCGCGAACTCGGCCGCCATCATCACCGATGCGTTCCCCGCCGACCAGCGCGGCATGGCGCTCGGCATCAACAACATCGTGGGTGTCAGCGGCATGTTCATCGGGCTCGTGCTCGGCGGCCTGCTGGCGCCGGTGAACTGGCGCCTGGTGTTCCTGATCTCCGTGCCCGTCGGCCTCGTCGGGACGGTCTGGGGCTACCTCAAGCTCCAGGAGCGAAGCGTGCCGCGGCGGCGGCCGGTCGACTGGTGGGGCAACCTCACGTTCGCGCTCGGCCTGGTGCTGCTGATGGTCGCGGTCACCTACGGCATCCGCCCCTACGGCGCGCACGCGACCGGGTGGACGAGCCCGCGCGTGATCGCGCTGCTGGTCTCGGGCGTGGCGTGCCTGGGCGCCTTCCTGGCGATCGAGCGCCGCGTGCCCGACCCGATGTTCCGCCTGACGCTGTTCCGCATCCGCGCGTTCACGTTCGGCACGCTCTCGACGTTCCTCTCCGCGGTCGCGCGCGGCGGCCTGATGTTCATGCTGATCATCTGGCTGCAGGGGATCTGGCTGCCGCGGCACGGCTACGACTTCACCTCGACGCCGCTCTGGGCCGGCATCTACATGCTGCCGCTGACGGTCGGGATGCTGATCGCGGGCCCGACCTCGGGCGTGCTCTCCGACCGCTTCGGCGCGCGCCCGTTCGCGACCGGCGGGATGCTCGGCGCGGCCGCCAGCTTCGTGCTGCTCGCGCTGCTGCCGACCGACTTCGCCTATCCGCTGTTCGCGCTCGCGCTGCTGTTCATGGGGATCTCGATGGGGCTCTTCGCGTCGCCCAACCGCGCCGCCGTGATGAACAGCCTGCCGGCCGGCGACCGCGGCGCGGGCGGGGGCATGAACCAGACCTTCCAGAACTCCGCGCAGGTGCTCTCGATCGGGATCTTCTTCACGCTGATGATCGCCGGGCTCTCCGCGCGGCTGCCGCAGACGCTGGCGCGCGGCCTGCGGGCGCACGGCGTCGCGGCGGGCGTCGCGCACCACGTCGCGCAGCTGCCGCCCGTCTCGATCCTGTTCGCCGCGTTCCTCGGCTACAACCCGATGCAGCACCTGCTCGGCCCGCACGCGCTCGCCGCGCTGCCGGCCGCCGATCGCGCCGCGGTGACCGGGCGCACGTTCTTCCCGCAGCTGATCTCGGCGCCGTTCCGCAGCGGCCTGCGCGAGGCCTTCGCATTCGCGATCGTCGCCTGCCTCGTCGCCGCGGCGGCATCGCTCATGCGCGGCGGGCGCTACCACCACATCGAGAAGACACGAGGAGCACCATGCGAGTCCAGTGGTACGGCCAGTCCGCCTTCGCTCTCGCCGGCGACGGCAAGGCGGTCTTCGTCGATCCCTTCGGAGACGTCTCCGGCCTTGCCGCCCGCGGCATCCGGTTCGACTATCCGGCGATAGCCGGCGCCGATGCGGACCTCGTGCTCGTCACGCACGAGCACGCCGACCACAACGGCGTCGAGGCGGTGGGCGGCGACCCGGTCGTGGTGCGCTCGACGGCCGGGCGGCTGCAGTCGCCGGCCGGCGAGGTCGTCGCGATCGCCGGCGAGCACGACGCGGCCGCCGGCACCGAGCGCGGGCCGAACACGATCTTCGTCCTCACGCTCGGCGGCGTGCGCGTGGCGCACTTCGGCGATTTCGGGCAGGCCGACCTGCGCGCGGAGCAGGCGGCGGCGATCGGCGCCGTCGACCTGCTGTTCGTGCCGGTCGGCGGCGGGCCGACGATCGGCGCCGAGCGGGCGGCGGCGATCGCGCAGCGCCTCGGGGCGCGCTGGGTCGTCCCGATGCACTACCGCACGCCGCGCATCGGCTTCCTCGAGACGGCGGACGCGTTCCTAGAGCTGATGCCGGCCGTGCACCGGCTCGACACGCCGGCGTTCGACACCGAGGAGCTTCCGGCGGCCGACGGCCCGCTTGCCGTCGTGCCCGCCGCCCCGTAGTCCATACTCGCCCGATGGACGTGCCGGGCGAGCCCACGACGACCCCGCCGCCGGAGCCTCAGCAGCGGCGCCGCATGCCCTCGAAGGAGCACGCGCGGCTGATCGTCGTCGCGGTCCTGGCCGCGCTCGCGACCGCGTTCGCGCTGCTGAACCTCAACCACGTCAAGGTCAACTTCATCTTCGTCACGCGGCACCCGCCGCTGATCGTGGTGATCGTGATCTGCCTCGCGGTGGGCTACGTGATCGGCGCGATCACCGGCCACCAGCTCGGCCGCCGCCGCGGCTGAGCGTCGCGTCCAGCAGCGCGCGCACCTCGGCGTCCGTGGTCTGCGCGAAGTCCTCGTACCAGGCGCCGACGGCCGTGAACGGCTCGGGCTGCGCGGGGCAGACGACCTCGTCGGCCTCCTCCGCCAGCTCCGCGCACGCCTGCGGCGGCGCGACCGGCACCGCCACGACGATGTGGGCGGCGCCGGCGCGGCGCAGCGCGAGGACGGCGGCGCGCATCGTCGAGCCCGTGGCGAGGCCGTCGTCGACGACCACGACCGTGCGCCCCGCGGGGGAGGGCGCGGGGCGCTCGCCGCGGTAGAGGCGCTCGCGGCGCTCGAGCTCCGCCTGCTCGCGCCGCGTCACCGCCTCGAGCTCGTCCTCGCCGATGCCCGCCAGCGCGAGCACGTCCTCGCCGAGCACGCGCACGCCGCCGGATGCGAGCGCGCCCATCGCGAGCTCCTCGCGCCCGGGCACGCCGAGCTTGCGCACGACGAAGACGTCGAGCGGCGCGCCGAGCCCTTCGGCGACCGGCGCCGCGACCGGGACGCCGCCCCGCGGCAGGCCGAGGACGAGCAGGTCGTCGCGTCCCGCCAGGTGCGAGAG
>DASTWP010000172.1:0-2672 GCA_035765835.1 Solirubrobacteraceae bacterium | reverse complement strand
GCGGGCAGGCTCTCACGCACAGCGCGCCGGAAGGACAGGGCGCGAAATCCCGAGAGCCAAGGAGAGATCACTCACATGATCGGCTTGATCGTCGCCATCATCCTGGCGATCGTCGTCTTCTGGCTGGTCGCGCACGTCGCGGTCTGGCTGGGCGTGATCGCCGGACTGATCGTGCTGTTCCTGGGCATCGGCGGCGTCGGCGGCGTTGGCCGCGGCGGCTGGCCGGCCCGGAGGTACTAGCAGCCGCTTCAGGTTGCAGCGCGGTCCAGCTCGCGATCCGTCATGTCCGGGCCCCAGCGGCAGAGGCCGTTGCGGCCCGGACAGGTCGCGCACAGGCCACGGTGCGGGGTCTCGCTGACGGGATACTGACCCGCCAGCACGCCCGCCGCCCGGGAGTGCAGCTCGCGCTCGAGCGCCGGCGCGTCGGCGGCCCTGTAGCGCGCGCTCACCGGCTCCTGCGGCCGCGTGAGGAACAGGTGGACGACCTCGACGGCGGGCGCGCCCGCGCGCAGCGCGGCGAGCGCGTAGATGCGCCGCTGGGTGCCGTACGCGCGCTCGACGAGCTCCTCGAGGTCCGCCCCGTCCACGTGGTCGGACTTGTAGTCCACGACGAGCGCCGTGCCGTCGCCCTCCTGGGCGAGCACGTCGACGACGCCGTTGAGCAGCGGCCCTGACTCGTCACCGGCCTCCAGCAGGAACGCGAAGACGTGCTCGCGCGCCAGCGACGTCGCGGCGCGCAGGCGCGCGCGCAGCGGGCTGCTGTCGAAGCCCGCGAGCAGGCAGAGCAGATCCTCGACCTCGGCGCCGGAGAGCTCGACGTCGTGGCGCCGGCCCGCGTCGCGCACGTCGTCCGCGCCGGGCAGCTCCTCGCCGCGCAGATCGGTGCGCTCGAGCAGCTCGTGCACGAGCGTGCCGCGCAGCAGCAGGTCGATGCCCTCGGCGGGCGGCGCCTGCCCGAGCAGGTGCGCCGGTGGATCCTGGCGCGGCATCCGCAGGATCCGCTCGAGGTAGAAGCGGTAGCCGCACTGCGCGTGGCTCGACAGCGCCGAGTAGCTGAGCCCGGCGGGAACCGGCGGCGGCTGCGCCCGCGGCGGCTCCGCCGCGAAGCCGGCCGCCTGCGCGCGGCCGACCTCGAGCGCGAGCTGCTCCTCCGACCCCACCACCGGCGCGTCGAGGCGCACGACCCCCGTGGCCGGGGTGCTCAGCACGGTCCGCACCGCATACGACCAGCCGCCGCGCTCGAGCTCGTGGACCTGGTCGGGCTCGTCCCCGGTCAGCTCGGCGATGGCCGGCACGAGCGCCGGGCCGATCCAGCTCATCGGCGGAGCGGTGCGCGGCTCGCCCCCGGGCCAGCCGTCGCCGAGCCTGACCGCGCCGGCGAGGATCAGCCGGTTCTCCGCGCGTGTGAGCGCCACGTGCATCACCCGCCGCTCCTCCTCGCACTCGCGCTCGCGCTGCTCGAGGCGCAGCGCCTCGAACTCGAGCGCCGGCTCGCTGCACCCGTCGAGGCCGAGCACGCGCAGCCCGATGCGCTCGCCGTCGACGAGCAGGTCCGCGTGCGTCTCGTTGCCGCGACGGCCGAGGTCCGCGAGCACGACCACCCCGAACTCGAGCCCCTTCGCGGCGTGGATGCTCATCAGGCGCACCGCCTCCTGCCCGCCCAGGTCGACGGGCGCGTCGGCCTCGCGCGCGTCGGCGTCGAGCTCCGCCGTCGCGAGGTCGACGAACGCGCGCACGTCGCGCCCGCGGCGCGCCTCGAAGCCCGCCGCAAGGCGCATCAGCTTGTGCACGTTCGCGAGGCGGCGGCGCCCACCCGGCAGCGCGGCGACGTGCAGGTCGTAGCCGGTGGCGCGCACCGCCCTCCCGATCAGCTCGTCGAGGCCGAGCCGCGGCGCGAGCGCGCGCTCGGCTGCGAAGCGCCCGCAGAACGCCTCCAGGCGCTCGCGGTCGGCGGCGCCGAGGCGCGCGAGCAGGCCGGCGGGATCCTCGCCGGCGCCGCAGAAGGCGGCGGCGAGCGTCTCCCAGAGCGGCCGCCCGCCCCGCCGCGCGGCGAGCGCGAGCAGCGCCAGCGCGTCCGAGGAGACGCCGACGAGGGGCGAGGCGAGCACGCCGAGCAGCGCCGGCTCGTCGCGCGGGTTGGCGAGCGCGGCGAGCCACGCGCAGAGATCCTGCACCTGCTGGCGCGCCCACCAGCCGCGGCCGCCTGCCGCGAGCGTCTCGAGGCCGGCGAGCTCCAGCGCGCGCTCGTAGAGCGCGATGTCGGTCGTCGCGCGCAGCAGCACGACGACCTCGCTCTGCTTCACGCCGCCCGCGACGAGCTCGGCGACGCGCTGCGCGACGAGGCGCGCCTCGGCCTGGCGCTCGGGCGCGGCGTCGGGCAGCCCGCGCGCGAGCAGCGCATCGCGCTCCGTGTCCTCCCCGCGCTCCCACGCCTCGGCGTCGGTGAGCAGCACCTCGACGAGCGGACCGCCGTCGGGGTCGGGCTCGCGCGCCGGCAGCAGCGGCACCCAGCCGTGCGGGCCGTGCGCGTCGTGGAAGGCGGCGTTGAGCGCGGCGAGGATCTCCGGCCGCGAGCGGAAGCTCGTCGCGAGCGCGGCGGTGGCGCCCTGCGGCGCGAGCGCGCGGCGGCGCTCCTCGAACAGCCGCACGTCGGCGTGGCGGAAGCCGTAGAT
>DASTWP010000171.1:0-2940 GCA_035765835.1 Solirubrobacteraceae bacterium | reverse complement strand
GCGCCGCCTCGTGCCGCCGATCACGGTCGCCGTGGACGCGAACGGCGCGGACCTCGGTCCTGCCGAGGTCGCGGCCGGCGCTGCGCTCGCCGCGGAGCAGGGCGTGCGCGTGCTGCTGTTCGGCCCCAAGGGCGCGATCGGCCCCACGCCGGGCGGCGTCGAGGTCGTCGACGCGCCGGTCTCGATCGCGAAGGCGCCCGACCCGGTCCGCGCCGCGCGCTCGACGCCCGACTCCTCCATCGTCCGTGCCGCCCGCGCCGTTGCGGCCGGCGACGCCGACGCCCTCGTCGCCGGCGGCTCGACCGGCTCCGCGCTCGCCGCGGGGCTCTTCGAGATCAAGCGCGCGAAGGGCGTCTACCGGCCGGCGCTCGCACTGCCGATCCCCGTGCCCAAGCACCCGGTGACGATCCTCGACGTCGGCGCGAACGCCGAGGTCCGCCCCGACCACCTCGTCCAGTTCGCGTTCATGGGCGCCGCGCTCGCGCAGGCCGTGCTCGGCGTCGAGCGCCCGCGCGTCGCGCTGCTCTCGAACGGCGAGGAGGTCACGAAGGGCACGCCGCTCGTGCTCGAGGCACACAGCGCGCTGCAGGAGCGCCTGGCGGCGACCGCCGGCTCGCCGTTCGAGTTCGTCGGCAACGTCGAGGGCACGGACGTGACGACCGGCGCCGCGGACGTCGTGGTGACCGACGGCTTCACCGGCAATGTCGCGCTCAAGCTGATCGAGGGCGTCTCGCAGACGATGCTCGGCGCGATCCGCGACGTCGCGACGTCCTCGAGGCGGTCGAAGCTCGGCGGCCTGCTGCTGAAGCCGGCGCTGCGCGGCCTGCGCGACGAGATCGACCCGGAGGGCCCCGGCGGCGCCTACCTGCTCGGGCTGCGCAAGCTCGGCGTCGTGCCCCACGGCCGCTTCACGCGCTTCGGCATCTCCCAGGCGATCCTGCTGGCCGCACGCGGCGTCAGCGGCGATGTCGTCGGCCGCACGCACGCGGCGCTGGAGGCCGCGGGGGCGCTGCGCGAGGCGCCGTTGGCGTCCGGCGAGGGCACTACGGTGGCCGCGCCATGACCCACGAGGAGGTCTTCAGCCTCATCCAGTCGCACCTCGCCGACGAGCTCGACGTCGATCCGTCGCGCATCGGCGAGGACACGCGCTTCAAGGAGGACCTGGAGGCCGACTCGCTGGACCTCTACACGCTCGTCCAGGAGCTCGAGGACTCCTACGGGGTGAAGATGTCCGACGAGGAGGCGAGCAGGATCCTCACCGTGGGTCAGGCGATCGACTTCGTCCTCGCCAACGCCCCGACCGCAGCGTCCTAGTGGCCCTTGAGGCGACGTCACACGCAAAACCGCAGGCATCGAACACCGCCATGCTGCGTCCTCAGTCGGGGCAATGGCACCACCATTGCTCCCTCCCTGCGCCCTTGCCCGGCGGCGTCGCTGCGCCGCTGCTTTCCGCGCGACGCCACCCCAAGGACCACTAGCCCTGGAACGCCTCATCGCACTGCTGGACCTGGTGCCGGACGAGCTCCGGTCGCAGGTCTTCACCCACGCCTCGTGGACCGACCGGCGCAGCGACTCCTACACGCGCCTGGCGTTCCTGGGCGACAGCGTGCTCGGGCTCGCCGTGACGGCGCACCTCTACCCGCGGCTGGAGGCGGAGCGCTTCGGCGCCGGGCGCCTCACGAAGATCCGCGCGCAGGCGGTCTCGGGGCCCGCGTGCCGGGCGGTCGCCGAGCGGCTGGGGCTGCCCGAGCGGCTCGCCGCGCAGGCACCGGCCGGCGCGGGCCCGAACGCCTCTGCGCTCGTCGCGACCGAGCGCGTGCTGGCGTCGGTGATCGAGGCGGTGATCGGCGCCTGCTATCTGCACGCCGGCTACGAGCGCACGGCCGAAGCGGTCGTCGAGGCGTTCTCGCCGGAGATCGAGCACGCGCTGGAGCATCCCGTCGACTTCAAGTCCACGCTGCAGGAGCGCCTGGCACAGCGGGGCGACCTCGTCGAGTACGACGTCACGGCCGAGCTGGGGCCGCCGCATGACCGCATATTCGAGGTGCACGCGACCGTGAACGGCGCGCGGATCGGCAGCGGCAGAGGCCGCTCGAAGAAGCAGGCCGAGCAGGAGGCCGCGCGCGCGGCGCTCGACGCCATGGACGGATCCGAGGGGGAGAGCTGATGCACCTGCGCTCGCTGACGCTGAAGGGGTTCAAGTCGTTCCCGGACCGCACGCGACTGGAGTTCGCGCCGGGCGTGTCCGTGATCGTCGGGCCCAACGGATCGGGCAAGTCCAACGTCACCGACGCCGTGCTGTGGGCGATGGGCGAGCAGTCGCCGCTCGCCGTGCGCGGCCAGTCGATGCAGGACGTCATCTTCGGCGGCGGCAGGGGGGTGCAGGCGCGCTCCGGCGCCGAGGTCGAGATCGTGCTCGACAACGCCGACGCGGCGGTCGACCTGCCGCTCGGCGAGATCTCGATCGTCCGCCGCCTGGATCGCAACGGCGAGGGCGAGTACCGGCTCAACGGCGCGCGCTGCCGGCTCGTCGACGTGCTGGAGGTGCTCTCGGACACGGGCCTCGGCAAGGAGATGCACTCGGTCGTCTCGCAGGGGCGCGTCGAGTCGATCGTCACCTCCAAGCCGCGCGACCGGCGCCTGCTGATCGAGGAGGCCGCGGGCCTCGGCAAGCACCGCAAGCGCCGCCGTCGCGCGCAGCTCAAGCTCGAGCGCACGCAGGAGAACCTCGACCGCGCGCTGGACGTGGAGCGCGAGGCGCGCTCGCGGCTGCGGCCGCTGAAGCGCCAGGCCGAGGCGGCCGAGCTGCACGAGCGCCTGGAGCGCCAGACGCTGGAGGCGCGCTGGGAGCTCGCGCGCGAGGACGTGCGCCTGGCCGCCGCCGAGCTGGCCGCCGCCGAGGCGGAGGTGGCGCGCGCGCGGGAGGAGGCGCGCGCGACC
>DASTWP010000170.1:0-7042 GCA_035765835.1 Solirubrobacteraceae bacterium | reverse complement strand
GCGTCGTGCTGGTCGAGCAGCCCTATCGCGTCGCGGGCCGGCGCTCACCGGCGCCGGCGAAGCAGCTGGACGTCGCATGGCTCGCGGTCCTGGAGCGATTACGCGACGAGAAGCCGCTGCTCGCCGGCGGGCGCTCCGCGGGCGCCCGGGTGGCGTGCCGCACAGCGGCAGCCGGCGGCGCCGCGGCCGTGCTCTGCCTCGCCTTCCCGGTGCATCCGCCGGGCCGGCCGGAGAAGACGCGCCTGGCGGAGCTCGACGCGGTCGAGGTCCCGGTGCTCGTCGTCCAGGGCGCGAGCGACCCGTTCGGGATGCCTCCGCAGCGCCCCGGCCGCGAGGTCGTGGTGGTCGCGGGCGCGCACAGCCTCGCGAGCGACGGCGAAGCGATCGCCAAGGCCATCCGCCGCTGGCTCGAGGAGCTGCCGTGCTGGTAGTCGCAGTCAGCCGGTCCCCGTCGCACTCGTTCGCGAAGCGCAACGAGGAGCGCATCCGGCTGATCGCAGGGCTCGGGGTCGAGGGCGACGCGCACGCCGGGGCCACCGTCAAGCACCGCTCGCGCGTCAGGCGCGACCCGACCCAGCCGAACCTGCGCCAGGTGCACCTGATCCACGCCGAGCTCCACGAGGAGCTGCGCGCGCGCGGGTTCGACGTCGAGCCCGGCGCGATGGGCGAGAACGTCACGACCAGCGGCATCGACCTGCTCGCGCTGCCCGCCGGCACGCGGCTCGCACTCGGCGGCGAAGCGGTCGTCGAGCTGACCGGCCTTCGCAACCCCTGTGTGCAGCTCGACCGCCACCGGCGGGGACTGATGGAGGCGGTGCTCGACCGCGACGAGGACGGCGAGCTGATCCGCAAGGCGGGCGTGATGGCGATCGTCGTGGCCGGCGGCGACGTCCGGCCCGGCGATCCGATCGCGCTCGAGCTCCCACCGCCACCGCACGCGCCGCTGGCGGTGGTGTGACCAGCGCCGCCGGCGTCGCGATCCGCGCCGGCGTCGCCCGCAGCATCCGAGCGAGGGCCTGCGCGGGTATACATCTGCGCATGCCCCGCTTCCCGCTCGCCCGCCGGGTCCCGATCCTGATCCTCGCCCAGGCCGCGATGGCGCTGCGCGACCACTGGAACCTGCTCGAGGCCAAGGAGCGCAAGGAGCTCGCGCGGCTGCTCAAGGAGTCCAAGGGCCGGCCGGGCGCGCTGAGCAAGAAGGAGCGCGAGGAGCTGCGGCGCATCGTCGGCAAGCTCGACGTGCTCACGCTCGGCAAGCGGGTCGCCGGATTCGGCGGCCGCAGGCGCAGGTAGTGCCGCAGCGGCGCGGCTTACACTGCGCCGTCCGATGAGCCTGCAGGACAAGAAGCGCTTCGAGCCCGCGGAGGTCGAGCCGCGGATCACCGAGCGCTGGCTCGCGTCGGGCCTCTTCCATCCCGAGCCGGAGGGCTCGCCGCAGGAGAACTACTCGATCGCGATCCCGCCGCCGAACGTGACCGGCGCGCTGCACATGGGGCACGCGCTCAACGGCAGCGTGCAGGACACGCTGATCCGCTACCACCGGATGCTCGGACGGCGGACGAAGTGGATCCTCGGGACCGACCACGCGGGCATCGCGACGCAGAAGCAGGTCGAGCGCGCGATCGAGGCCGAGGGCGCCACCCGCGAGCAGCTCGGCCGCGCGGCGTTCGTCGAGCGCGTGTGGGAGTGGCGCACGCGGTACGGCGGCACGATCATCGAGCAGTTCAAGCGCCTGGGCGCCTCGTGCGACTACGAGCAGGAGCGCTTCACGCTCGACGACGGCTACGCCCGCGCGGTGCTGCGGGTCTTCTGCGACCTGCACGCGAAGGGCCTCATCTACCGCGACAACTACCTGGTCAACTGGGACCCGGGCAGCCGCTCGGCGATCTCCGACCTCGAGGTCGAGGACCGCGAGGTCACCGACACGCTCTACCACATCGCCTACCCGCTCAAGGGGGGCGGCGAGGTCGTCGTGGCGACCGTGCGCCCGGAGACGATGCTCGCCGACACGGCGATCGCCGTGAACCCGGGCGACGAGCGCTACCAGCACCTCGTCGGCTCGACCGCGATCCTCCCGCTCGTCGGCCGCGAGCTTCCGATCATCGCCGACGACTACGTCAAGACCGACTTCGGCACCGGCTGCCTGAAGATCACCCCCGGGCACGACCCGAACGACTTCGAGATCGGGCGCCGCCACGGGCTCGAGGAGGTGACGGTCATCGGCGAGGACGGCCGCATGACCGAGGAGGCCGGCGCGTTCGCGGGGCTGACGGTGCTCGAGGCGCGCGGCCGGGTCGTGGAGGCGCTCGGCGACGCGCTGCGCGCGAGCGAGCCCTACGTGCACGAGGTGCCCTACAGCCACCGCTCCGGCGAGCGGATCGAGCCCCTGATCTCGTTGCAGTGGTTCATGGACATGGAGCCGCTCGCGGAGCCCGCGATCGACGCCGTCCGCGACGGCCGCGTGCGCATCCACCCCGAGAGCCAGAGCCGGCGCTACCTCGACTGGCTGCAGAACATCCGCCCCTGGTGCATCTCGCGCCAGCTCTGGTGGGGCCATCAGCTCCCGGTCTGGTACCGCGCCGGGGAGACGTACGTGGGGACCACCGCGCCTGAGGGCGACGGCTGGGAGCGCGACCCCGACGTCCTCGACACGTGGTTCAGCTCCGCGCTGTGGCCGTTCGCGACGCTCGGCTGGCCGGACGACACGCCCGACCTGCGCGCGTTCTATCCCACCGACGTGCTGTCGACTGCCCGCGACATCCTCTTCCTCTGGGTCGCGCGCATGGTGATGATGGGCCTCGAGTTCGCCGGCGACGTGCCGTTCACCGACGTCTACGTGCACTCCGTCATCCAGGCGCCCGACGGCCGGCGCATGAGCAAGTCGCTCGGCACCGGCATCGACCCGCTCGACGAGATCGACAGGCACGGCGCCGACGCGGTGCGCTTCGGCCTGCTCGCGATGAGCTCCACCCAGGACGTCAAGTACTCCTCCGAGAAGGTCCAGCAGGGCCAGCAGCTCGCGAACAAGCTCTTCAACGCCTCGCGCTTCGTGCTCGGCAACGTGACGGCGGACGTCGAGCCCGCGCCGCGCCCGCGCACCGTCGAGGACCGCTGGATCCTCTCGCGCCTGCAGCGCATCGTCGGCGATACGCGCAGCCGGATCGAGGCCTACGAGTTCGCGAAGGTCGCGCTCGGCCTCTACGACTTCGTCTACGGCGAGCTCTGCGACTGGTATCTCGAGCTGATCAAGGGCCGCGACTTCGACGAGGACCTGAGCGCGACGCTGCTGCACGTGCTCGGCCAGACGCTCGCGCTCGCCCATCCCGTGATCCCGTTCGTGACCGAGGAGCTCTGGGACCACGTCCCGGCGACGGACGGCCTGCTCGCCGGCGGCGCGTACCCCGAGGCGAAGGACGGCCTCGTCGACGCCGATGCCGAGCAGCGCGTCGGCGCCGTGATCGCGGCGGTGAGCGCGCTGCGCTCCTGGCGCAGCGAGAGCGGCGTGAAGCCGGGCGAGCGCCTTCAGGCGCGGCTGGCCGCCGAAGGCTACGAGGAGACCGCGCCCCTGGTCGCGAAGCTCGCGCGGCTCGACCTGGCGGGCGGCGACGGCGCGCCGGCGAGCGCGGTCGTCCCGGTCCCCGGCGGCGCGGTCGAGCTGCTCGGCGACGTCGTCGACCCCCGCGATGCCGAGCGCAAGCGCGACGCCGAGCGCGAGCGCCTGCGTGGCGAGATCGCGCGCGCCGAGGGCAAGCTCGCCAACGAGGGCTTCGTCGCGCGCGCGCCCGCCGAGCTGGTCGAGGCCGAGCGCACGAAGCTCGAGCGCCTGCGCGCGGAGCTGGAGCTGCTGTGAGGCCGAGGCCGGCGGGCACCCGCTTCAGCCCCCGCGACGCCGAGCGCTACCTCCTCGGCCTCGAGCTGTTCGGCATGCGCTTCGGCCTGGACCGCATGCGCCGGCTGATGACCGTGCTCGGCTCGCCGCAGGAGCGCTACGCGACGATCCACGTCGTCGGCACCAACGGCAAGTCCTCCACGACGCGGATGCTCGCCGCGATCCTGCGCCGCCACGGCCTGCGCGCCGGGGCCTACCTCTCGCCGCACCTGGTCTCGTTCGAGGAGCGCGTGCTGGTCGACGGCGCCGAGGTCTCGCCGCAGGAGTTCGCCGACGCGGTCGCGCGCGCGGCCGGCGCCGCGGCGATGGTGGACCGCACGCTCGCGCCCGGCGACCGCGTCACGCAGTTCGAGGCGCTGACCGCGGCCGCCTACGACGAGCTCGCGCGCCGCGAGGTCGAGGTCGCAGTCGTCGAGGCGGGCCTCGGCGGCCGCTACGACGCGACGAACGTGATCCCCTCGCGCGTGCAGGTGCTCACGAACGTCGGCCTCGAGCACACGCGCTGGCTCGGGCCGACGATCGCGGACATCGCGGGGGAGAAGCTCGCGGTCGTGCGCGACGGCGCGACGCTCGTCGTCGGCGCCGGCCTGCACCCCGACGCGCTGGCGCTCGCCGAGGAGGTCGCGGACGAGCGCGGCGCGCGCCTGATCCTCGCGCCGGAGGACGACCCCGGCGCCGAGCTGCTCGCCCGCGGCGCCTTCCAGCGGCGCAACTTCGCGCTCGCGCGCGCGGCCGCCGGGGCGTTCCTGGGCGCGCTCGACGAGGCGGCCGTGCACGCCGCGGCCGCCGGGACGCTCGTGCCGGGGCGCTTCCAGACGATCGCGACGCGGCCCGAGGTCATCGTCGACGGCGCGCACAACGCCGAGGGCATGGCGGCGCTCGCCGAGGCGCTGCGCGGCACGCTCGACGGCCGCCGCCTCGTCGCCGCGGTCTCGATCCTCGACGACAAGGACGCGGCCGCGATGCTGCGCCTGCTGCTGCCGCTGTGCGACGAGGTCGTCTTCTGCGCCGCCTCGAACCCGCGCGCGCTCTCGCCCGCGACGCTCGAGTCGCTCGCGCGCCAGCTCGGAGGCCCGCCGGCGCGGATCGTCGGCGGCGCGCGCCAGGCGCTCGCGGCCGCCCGCGAGGCGGCGGGGCCGGATGGCGTCGCGCTCGCCACCGGATCGCTCTACCTGATCGCCGACCTGCTGCGCCCCGCCGGCGCCGGCAGAGGATCCACGCTGTGAACGACGAAGGTCCATCCGTCCTGACGATGGTCGCCGCGGTGGCGATCATCGTGGCACTGGTGATCTTGGTCTTCTTCGGTTTGGGGTATGGCTTCGGCCGCCTCTTCCTCTAACTTCCACGAGGCGCCCATGACCATCGCCGTCTTCGGCATCAACTCGAGCGGGCTCAACACCGCGGTCAACCTGCTGATCCTGGTGCTGGTCGTGATCTGGCTCGCGCTCGTGTACTACACGTTCGCGGACGCGCGCCGGCGCATCGAGGACCCGATGCTGGTGGGCTGCGCCACGCTCGCGGCGCTGTTCCCGTTCGTCGGGACGATCGTCTACATGATCGTGCGCCCGCCCGAGTTCCTCGAGGACGTGCGCGAGCGCGAGCTCGAGATGCAGGCCGCCGAGGCGCGGCTGCACGAGCTCGAGTACCTGCTCTGCCCGCACTGCGACCATCACGTCGAGAAGGACTTCCTGCGCTGCCCGAACTGCCTGCGCAAGCTGAAGGACGCGTGCGGCAACTGCCAGCGGCCGCTGGACCCGACGTGGCGCATCTGCCCGTACTGCGAGGCGGAGATCCCGGGCGTGACCCCGCCGCCGCGCAGGCGGCGCCGGCCGCAGCCCGAGCCGACGGCGTTCAGCGAAGCGCCGCCGACCACGACGTAGCCAAACCGCCAGAAGGAGACCCCGATGGACCGGACCCTCATCCTGGTCAAGCCGGACGCGTTCGCGCGCGGCCTGACCGGCGAGATCATCGCCCGCTTCGAGCGCAAGGGCCTGCGGATCGCCGCGCTCAGGCACATGACCATGACCACCGAGCTCGCCGGCCGGCACTACGCCGAGCACGAGGGCAAGCCGTTCTTCGGCGAGCTCGTCGACTTCATCACGAGCGGGCCGCTCGTCGCGATGGTGCTCGAGGGCCACGAGGCGGTCGTGGCCGCGCGCCAGGTCATCGGCGCCACCAACCCGCTCGAGGCCGCCCCCGGCTCGATCCGCGGCGACTTCGCGCTCGAGGTGGGCCAGAACATGGTCCATGGCTCGGACTCGAACGAGTCTGCGGCGCGCGAGGCCGCGCTGTTCTTCCCTGAGACGTGAGGCTCGTCCTCGCCTCGGCCTCGCCGCAGCGGCGGGCGATCCTGGCGCAGCTCGGCATCCCGTTCGAGCTGCGCCCCGCGCACGTGGAGGAGATCGAGGCGGGCGACCCCGGGCAGGCCGCGCTCGAGAACGCGCGGCGCAAGGCGGCGGCCGCCGCGGCCGCGGGCGGGCCGGGGGAGGTCGTGCTCGGCGTCGACACGATCGTCGCGCTCGAGGGCGAGATCTTCGGCAAGCCGCCCGGCCCCGAGGCCGCGGCCGCGACCCTGGGGCGCCTGCAAGGCAGGGTGCACCTCGTCCATAGCGGGATCGCGCTCCTCGAGGACGGCTGCGAGCCCCGGACCGCGCTTGCCACCACGGCCGTGCGCTTCCGTGCGCTGGACGAGGAGGGGATCGCCCGCTACGTGTCCACCGGCGAATGGCAGGGCCGCGCGGGCGGCTATGCGATCCAGGGCCGCGGCGCCCTGCTGGTCGCCGAGATCGAGGGCGACTACCTCAACGTCGTCGGCCTTCCGGTCGCGGCGCTCGTCGATCTTTGGCCTGCAATGGCCGGGCTCTGACCGCTCGCTAGACTCGGACCCGACGCGGCCCGCTTCCGTGCCGCCCCGCGGGGGCGAACGCAGGCAGTCCCCCCGCGATCTCTCGCCTCATGGGCTTCTTCTCCTACCTCACCGGCTTCGGTGGCCGCGACATGGCGGTCGACTTGGGCACGGCGAACACGCTCGTGTACGTGCGCGGGCGCGGGATCGTCCTCTCCGAGCCGAGCGTGGTCGCGATCGACGCCCGCGACGGCACCGTGCACGCGGTGGGGATCGAGGCCAAGCGCATGCTCGGCCGCACCCCCGGC
>DASTWP010000169.1:0-8318 GCA_035765835.1 Solirubrobacteraceae bacterium | reverse complement strand
GAGATCGCGCAGGCGATGTGGGGCAACGTCGCGGTCACGCAGGCCTACCTCACGCTGAGCGAGGTGCTCGGGCACGTCGACCTGCTGCTCGACGAGGGATTGGTGGCCGAGGAGGAGGCGGACGGCGTGGTCCGCTTCGTCGCGCTCAGCCCGCCGGAAGCACGGCCTGCGTCTGCGTGACCTGCGCGACGCGGCGGCCGCCGTCGTCGCTGAGATCGGTCTGCACGACGATCACCTTGCGCCCCGCGTGCAGCGGGCGCGTGACGGCGTGCACGTCGCCCTCACGCACGCCGCGCATGAACGCGGTGCTCGAGGAGATCGTCGTCGTGAGCGAGCCCTCGGGGAGGTTGAGGAACGCGCAGATGCCTCCGAGGCTGTCCGCGAGCGCCATCAGCGCGCCGCCGTGCAGCACGCCGGCCGTCGTGCAGCGCTCCGGCGCCCACGGCATGCGCCCGCGGACCTCCTCCTTGCCCGCGGCCTCGAGCTCGATCCCGAGCGCGGCCGCGAACGGCATCAGGCCGACGAGGCCCTGCAGGTCGCTGTCGCTCATGCGAGGGAATCCTGCACGATCGCGTCGAGGGCCCGCGTCGTGCGCTCCCACGTGAAGGCTGCGGCGCGTGCGGGGCCGACTGCGCGCAGGCGCTCGTCGGCGAGCGCTTGCTCGACCTGCTCGGCGATGTCGTGCGGGTCGCGCGGATCGGCATAGCGGGCCGCGTCGCCGCAGACCTCGGGCAGGGCGCCGGCGCGCGCGGCGACGACCGGCGTGCCGCACGCCATCGCCTCCAGGCACGGCAGGCCGAAGCCCTCGTACAGCGACGGCAGCACGAAGGCGGACGCGCCGGCGTAGAGGCCGGGCAGGTGCTCGTCGGGGACGTGGCCGAGGTCGCGGACGCCGTGCGGAAGCGGCTCGGCGGCGAACTGCGGGCGGCCGCCGCCGGCGGCGGCGAGCACGACCCCTTGCGCCGCGAGGCGCTGCGCGGTCACCTGGAGGGCGGCGAGGTTCTTGCGCGCCGTGCGGCTCGCGAGCGTGAGGACGTAGGGGCCGTCGAGGCCGAGCGCGGCGCGCGCCGGCGCCGCGTCGGCCTGCGGCGTGAAGCGCTCGCCGACGCCGCCCGGGACGACCTGCGCCTCGACGCCCAGCAGGTCCGCGATCTCGCGCCGGGAGAAGTCGCTGACCGTGATCACGCGCAGCGCGCGGCGTGCGAGCCGCGGCAGCAGCGCGCGCTGCCAGCGCGCGTACGACGGCGAGTACCAGCCGCGCTCGCGCAACGCCGCGACGTCGTGGATCACCACCACGTTGCGGGCGAACGCGAGCGGCGCGAGGTTCGCCGGGCACAGCAGCGCCGGCGCGCGGCGCGCGCGCAGCGGCAGCGCGAGCTGCTCCCAGGCGTGCCCCGCGCGGTGCGCGAGCGCGGCGGGCGGCGATGCGACGGCGTAGCCGCCGGGCCGCAGCGCGGGCAGCCGTGCCGCCAGCTCACGCGCCCAGCGCTCGACGCCGCCGAGCTCGGGCCGCGCGGCGGCGCGCGCGTCGATCAGCACCGGCGCAGGCACCGGGGCACCGTACTGTTCCGCGCGCGATGGAGCCCGACGTCACGACGCCCGAGGATCGCCGCATCATCGAGGCCGCGCAGCCGCACACGATGACCTCGCCGGCGCGGCTGCAGGCGGTGATCGACGCGGTCCGGTACGTCGTCGCGCGCGGCGTTCCGGGCGACCTCGCGGAGTGCGGTGTCTGGCGCGGCGGCTCGGTGCTCGCGATGCTGCTGACGCTGCTCGAGCTCGGCGCGACCGACCGCGACGTCCACCTCTACGACACCTTCGAGGGCATGACCGAGCCGACCGACGCGGACGTCTCGATCGTCGAGGGGCCGGCCCGCGACGTCTTCGAGCGCGCGCGCCAGGCGGGCACGAGGCCGTTTCCCGAGTACTTCTCGCCGGAGGCCTTCGACGAGGTGCGCGTGCGCGAGACCCTGCTCGCCACCGGCTATCCGGCGGGGCGCCTGCACTTCGTCCGCGGCGCGGTCGAGGAGACGCTCCCGGGCGCCGCGCCCGAGCGTCTCGCGCTGCTGCGCCTGGACACCGACTGGTACGCGTCCACGCGCCACGAGCTCGAGCACCTGTACCCGCGCCTGGAGCAGGGCGGCGTGCTGATCGTCGACGACTACGGCCACTGGGAGGGCGCGCGCCGGGCGGTCGACGAGTACTTCGCGGCGAACCCGCCCGCCCCGCTGCTCGCGCGCGTGGACTACACCGCGCGGATCGCGGTCAGGCCCTGAACGGCCGCCGCGGCCACGCCGCGCGCGCGTGCGTGCGGTAGAGCTCGCGGTGAGGCACGCGCGAGCGCAGGCGCCATGGCTTGTTGGCCCCCGGGCCCTCGAAGTGCCGGATGCCCGGCCCGGCGCGCGCCTCCCGGACCGCCTCCGCGCCCAGCACCTCGCCCGCATGCGGGAATGCGAACAGCGCGTTCATGCAGTTCCAGCGCGGGTGCAGCGCGCGGCGCGCATCGCCGAGGACGACGTTCAGCGCGTCCTGGTCGGCCCAGGGAAGCTGGTCGGGATGGGCGCGCGCGTAGGCGAGCACCTCCTCCATCGCGCCGGTCCGCCGCAGCGCGGCGAGGTCCATGAGCAGCACACCGCTGTTGAAGTACGCGCGCGCGTCGACGCCGAGGCGCGCCGCGTGGAACGCGTGGTCGGGCTGGAAGACGTTCGTGACCGCGGCGATCAGATCGCCCTCGAGCCGGGTCTCCCACAGCGGCGAGAGGTCGTCCGCAGCGATCGTGTCGGCGTCGAGCACCAGCACGCGGTCCGCGTGCGGCAGGCGCTCGGGCAGGAACGCGCTGTACCAGACCGCGGGCGTGAAGCGCGCGGGCGCCGGCAGCCCCGCGACCTGCGCGTCGGTGAACGCATGGAACGCGATCGCCGCGCCGCCACCCTCGACCACGCGGCGCAGCCGCTCGCGCTCGCGCGGGCGCAGCCGTGGCCCGTGCAGCAGGTGTGCCTGCACCTCCAGCTCGCCGCGCCGCGCGAGGACGGAGTGCAGCATCGCGGCCGCCTGCGGGAGGTAGTCCTCCGCCGCGGTCGCGACGTGCAGCACGCTCACGCGGCGTACACCGCCGGCGTGCCCGGACGGGTCCGCGCGAAGCGCTCGGTCAGCTCGTCCTCCACCGTGGCATCCAGGCAGTAGGTGTCGAAGCCCTCGGCCAGCGTCGCGTACCCCGCGTGCTCGACGTGCCCGTGACAGGCCGCGCGGTCGTGCCCGTCGAGGTGGAAGTGCTCGTAGACGATCAGTCGCGGGCGCTGGTGCTCGAGGTCGATCGTGCGCAGGATCTGCCAGTCGTGGCCCTCGGTGTCGAGCAGCAGCAGGTCGACGTGCGGGCGGCCGTGCAGGCGCAGCAGCGTCTCGTAGGTGAGCGTCGTGACCGTCGTGGTCACCATCCGCTCCGCGAGGCCCGGGATCTCGTCGGCGTGCGCCAGCAGCGTGTCGCGATCGAACGATCCGAGCGCGTCGTACCAGTCCGGGAGCGCCGCCCGCTCGCCCCCCGCAGCCTCGCGCAGGTGGTGGAACGGCCGCTCGCCGCCGGTGGCGCCGATCGCAGCCTGCTCGAGCGCGACGCGGCCTCCGAGGTCGGACGTGTTCTCCCGCAGGCGCGCGAACACGTGCGGCACCGGCTCGACCATGATTCCCCGCCAGGCGTGCTCGCGCAGGATCTCGCGCAGCGGGTCGTGGGCCTCGCCGTCGTTGGCGCCGATCTGGACGAAGAACGCCTCCGGGAACGCGTGCGCGAAGGCGCCGAGGATGCGCGGGCCGGCGAGGCGGCGCTGGATGCGGCGGTGGCGCGCGGCGCGCCAGCGGCGGCCGAGGTCGCTCACCGCTTCTCCGCGATCAGCGCGAACACGAGCGCGTTCATGTCCTTGGACGCCCGCGACTCGAGGCGGTCGGCGAGCGCGATCAGGCTCTGCAGCGCGAATGCCCAGAGCGGCTGCAGCGGCCGCGGCAGCCGGAAGTAGACGGCGTCGTGCACGAGCTGCAGGCCGCTCGCGCCCGGGCCCATGACGCCCTCGAAATGCACGACGCCGAGCCCGGCCTGCTCCAGCGCGCGGCGCAGGCCGGCGCAGGTCCAGCGCCAGTAGTCGACGGGATCGGGGTGGTAGACCATGAACCCGTGCGTCGAGAGCAGCAGCCGGCCGCCGGGCCGCAGCACGCGCGCGCACTCCTCGAGGTACAGCGACGGGTCGGCCACGTGCTCGAGCACCTGTGTGGAGAGCACCGCGTGGACGCTCTCGCTCTCGAGCGGGAGCGTCCCGTCGGGGGCGAGCGTGAGATTCGCGTGCGGGTTGCCCTGCAGGTCGGCAGCCAGGTACTCGACCGCGTCCGGGAAGAAGCGCCGGTAGGGCGCCTCCGCGCAGCCGAAGTCGAGCACGCGGCCGGTCGCGGGGACCCCCAGCTCCGCGGACAGGCGCTCGAGCACCCGCGGCAGCTCGTTGACGATGTGCGCGAGCCGGTGCCAGCGCGGAGCAGTCCGCAGGTCGCCCGGCCGCGCCTCGTGAAAGCGCGTCGGGTCCGGCGTCGGCGGCAGCGCGGCCATCTGATGCGGCACCGTACCGCCCGCCGCGGTGGCATTCTCCGGGCATGCGCGTGGCGGTCTCGAGCGACGAGCGGACGGGGGTCGCGGAGGCGCTCGTCGAGGAGCTGCGCCGGCGCGGCCACGAGCCCGTGCCGCACGGGGCGCTGGCGGACGGAGAGCGCGAGGACTGGGCCTGGGCGTCAGAGGCCGCGGCGCGCGACGTCGCCGAGGGACGGGCCGAGCAGGCGGTGGTGTGCTGCTGGACCGGCACCGGCGCCTCGATCGCGGCGAACAAGGTCGGCGGCGTGCGGGCGGCGCTCTGCACCGACGCGGCGACGGCGGACGGGGCGCGGCGCTGGAACGACGCCAACGTGCTCGCGCTGAGCCTGCGGCTGACCTCCGAGGCGCAGCTCGGCGAGATCCTCGACGCGTGGTTCGCCGCCGCGCCGAGCGACGAGGCGCAGGACCGCGCGAACGTCGCGCATCTGGGCGAGCTGGAGCGCGGCGGCTCGTGAGCCTGCGCCGCCAGGCGGCCCGCGGGACGCTCGTCAACACGGCGTTCCTCGTCGGCGTGAACCTGCTCGGGCTCGTGCGCGGCTTCGTGCTCGCGCGCTTCCTGACGCGGACCGACTACGGCCTCTTCGGGATCGTCGTGATCTCGCTGGGGACGCTGATGTGGCTGCGCCAGAGCGGCGTCGGCGACAAGTACGTGCAGCAGCGCGAGGCCGACCAGGAGCTCGCCTTCCAGCGCGCGTTCACGCTCGAGGCGCTGTCGATGGCGCTGTTCATGGTGATCTTCGCCGCGGCCGTCCCGCTCGTCGCGCTCGCCTATGGCCGCCACGAGCTGCTCGGCATCGGCTACGTCTGCGTCCTGATGCTCCCGGCGCTCGCCCTGCAGGCGCCGCTGTGGATCCACTACCGGCGGATGGACTTCGCGCGCCAGCGCACGCTCCAGGCCGTCGACCCGATCGTCTCCTTCGCGGTGGCGGTCGGGCTCGCCGCGGCGGGCGCCGGCTACTGGGCGCCGATCGTCGGCGTGACCGCCGGCGCCTGGGCCGCGGCGATCGTCGCCGTCTGGTCCTCGCCATACCGGCCCGCGTTCCGCTACGACCGCGGGACGCTGCGCTCCTACCTGACGTTCTCGTGGCCGCTCGCCCTCGCGGGCCTCGGCGGGATCGTCGTCGCGCAGGGCACGGTGATCGCCGTCAGCGCGCATCTCGGCGTCGCGGCGACCGGCGTCGTGGTGCTCGCCGCGACCGTCGTGCAGTTCGCCGACCGGCTCGACCAGGTCGTGAGCGGGACGCTCTACCCCGCCGTCTGCGCGGTCGCCGACCGCACCGAGCTGCTGCTCGAGTCGTTCGTGAAGACGAACCGGCTGGCGCTGATGTGGGCGCTGCCGTTCGGGGCGGGCCTGGCCCTCTTCGCGGGCCCCCTCGTGCACCACCTGCTCGGCGACCGCTGGGCGCCCGGGATCCCGCTGCTGCGCCTGCTCGGGCTCTCGGCGGCGGTCGGCCAGCTCGCGTTCAACTGGGACTCCTATCTGCGCGCGCGCGGCACGACGCGCCCGATCGGCGTCGCCGCCGTCGCCAGCGCCGTCCTGTTCTGCGCCGTGACGCTGCCGCTGCTGGTCCTGGACGGCCTCACCGGCGTGGGGATCGGGATGCTCGTACAGAGCGTCGCGATGGTGCTGCTGCGCCTGCACTACCTGCGCGCGCTCTTCGGGGGCTTCGCGCCGCTGCGGCACGTGGCGGGCGCCGTCGCGCCGGTCCTGCCCGCCGTGGGCGCCGTGCTGCTCGCGCGCGCGGGCGGCTGGGGCGCGGTCGCGCAGGTCGTGCTGTTCGCGCTCGTCACCGTCGCGGCGACCTGGGCGCTGGAGCGCGAGCTCCTGCGCGAGGCGACCGGCTACCTGCGCGGCGCAACCGCCTGATCGATCAGCGCGGCGAGCTTCGCCGTTTCGCGCACGAGGCTCGCATGCTCGACGACGTGCGCGCGGCCGGCGGCGCCCGCGGCGGCACGCTCTGCGGGCGGGAGCGCGAGCAGCTCGGCGATCGCGGCCGCGAGCGAGCGCGGGTCGCGCGGCCGCGCGAGGCGGCCCCAGGGCGGGCGCACGATCTCGGGCAGGCCGGCCTCGTCGGTCGCGGCGACGGGCACCTCCATCGCGAGCGCCTCCTTGACCACGACCGGCATCGAGTCGCGGTCGCCGTCGCGCGCGACGACGCAGGGCATCGCGAGCACGGCGGCGCGCTCGAGCTCCTCGCGCACGCCGTCGGGCGGCAGCGCGCCGAGCAGCTCCACCGGCGCGTGCAGCTCGGCGATCCGCCGCTCGAGCGCCGCGCGCTCGGGCCCCTCCCCCACGATCCGCACGCGCGTCCGCTCCGGCAGCAGCGCCGCGGCCTCGACGAGGTCGGCGAAGCCCTTCTTCGCGACGAGCCGGCCGACGGCGAGCACGACGCGCTCGTCGCCGTGCGGGCGCGTGCGGCGCCATGCCTGCGGGTCGATCCCCATGACGATCTCGTGCACGCCGGCGCCCGGCGCCAGCTCGCGCAGGTGCGCGACGTTGTACGCGCAGCCGGTCGTCGCGAACGCCGCGGACTCGAGCTTCTCGCGCAGGTTTCGCGGCTGCGCCCAGATGTCGTACGCGTGCGCGGTGACGCTGCACGTCACGCCGAGCAGGCGCGCGAGCCGCAGCGCGTCGAGCGCCGCGCCCGCGGCGAAGTGCGCGTGCACGTGGCGCTCGCCGCCGCGCGCGAGCCGCAGCGCGGCGGGCGCGAGCTCGCGCAGCGGCCGGACCGGTTCCTCGCGCGCCCAGCGCCGCCGCGCGCGCAGGTCTCGCAGGCAGCGCAGCGGATGTCGCGCGGCCAGCCACAGCAGCGCACGCGCCCGCACTGCGCCGGCGTCGCGCTCCAGATAGGCGACCTCGAGCCCTTCGACGTCCTGCACCGGCGCCTCGCGCTCGCGCGCCCCCGCCTCGACGCGCGCCTGCACGCCGGCGGTCCGCAGCGCGGCCAGCTCGGCGCGCACGAACGTCTCCGAGAGGACGGGGTGCCGATCGAGCAGGACGACGATGCGCAGCACGGCGCGCGGCAGCGTATCCGGCCCCCTTGAACCCGCCCGCCGATCGCGTATGTTCCGCGCCGTGGAAGAGGAGTACGAGGACTTCCAGGGCGACCCGCCGCTGGACGAGCTGGAGGAGCTCGACCTCGACGGACTCGAGGACCTCGAGGACGACGACGGCTACGGCGACGACGAGGACGACCTCGCCGACCTCGCTTGAGCCGGCGATCCTCGAGGTCGGGCGCGACCTCGCGGCCGCGCTGCCCTCCGGCGCGCGTAGTCCGCTGAAGGCGCTCGACGAGCGCGCGATGGACCTCGCCTCCCAGGACGCGGCGCTGCGCGCGGCGCTGTTCCGCTTCGTCGACGTCGTGCCGGCGTGCCGCAGCCTCGACGACCTCGCGCGCCACCTGACCGGCTTCCTCGACGAGGTCGGCGAGCCGCCCAGGCCCGTCGGGCTCGCGATGCGGATGGGCGACACGCGCGCGGGCCGCGCCGCGCTGGGCGCCGCCGCCGCCGCGGGCGTGCGGCACATGGCGCACCGCTTCATCGTCGGCGCCTCGCCCGCGGACGCGAGCGGGATGCTGCGATCGCTGTGGAGCGAGGGCGTCGCGACCTCGGTCGACCTCCTAGGCGAGGCGACCGTCACCGCCGGCGAGGCCGACCGCTACGCAGAGCGCTGCGCCACAGCGCTCGACGAGCT
>DASTWP010000168.1:0-11983 GCA_035765835.1 Solirubrobacteraceae bacterium | reverse complement strand
CGGCGAGCAGAGGAAGAAGACGCCGCCGGCCGCCTCCTCCGGCGTGCCGGGGCGCCCGAGCGGGATCAGCATCGCGGCCATCCCGCGCAGCTGGTCCGGGATGCCGAGCTGCACCTTCTCGCCGCCGATCTCCATCTGGTTCGACTCGTCCTTGGAGGCGGTCAGGCGCGTCTCGATGTAGCCGAAGGCGACCGCGTTGCAGTTGACCTTGAACTGGCCCCACTCCTTGGCGAGCGTCTTCGTCAGGCCGACGACCGCGGACTTGCCTGCCGAGTAGTTCGCCTGGCCCGCGTTGCCCATCGTGCCCGAGATCGAGGAGACGTTGACGATCTTGCGGAAGACCTCGCGGCCCTCCTCGCGCTCCTTCTTTGCGGGCTCGCGCAGGTGCGGCGCGGCGGCGCGGATGACGCGGAACGGCACGACGACGTGGATGTCGAGCATCCGCTGGAACCAGTCGTCGCTCATCTTGTGGATCGGCGCGTCGAGCGTGTAGCCGGCGTTGTTGACGACGATGTCGAGCCTGCCCCAGGCGTCGATCGCGGTCTGCACGAGCTCTTCCGGCGCGCCGTCCCTGGTGAGGTCGCCGCCGTAGACGGCCGTCTCGCCGGCGATGCCGTCGGCGGTCTCCTTGGCGACGTCGGCGTCGAGGTCGTTGACCACGACCTTCGCGCCGTGCTCGGAGAGCAGCTCCGCCGTCGCCTTGCCGATGCCGCGGGCGCTGCCGGTGACGATCGCCACCTTGTCGTCGAGGACTCCCATGCGCTTCTCCTGATTCGGTCTCGTTCGGTGCGGCGCGGGATGCTATTGGCGGGCGCGCGGAACCGGCGCGCGCAGGTACACCGGGTTCGACAGCAGCCACAGGCGCCCGCCGATCCGCGCCTCGAAGCGCACCGCGCCCGGGCCGTCGATCGGCACGTCGAGCGTGTCGGCGTCGGCGGCCGCGGCGATCTGCCGCCCGTCACGCAGCACCCGCACGTCGGCGCGCGCCGGCAGGCGGATGCGCAGCTGCCCGGCGATCGCGTCCGCCTCGGCGCCGACGGGCAGCTCGCGGCCGTCGGGCAGCTCCGCCCACATGCGCGCGCCGGCGGCGGGCGCGACCGTCGGGCGGTGCAGCAGGCACGAGCCCTCGCGCAGCGCCTCGTAGACGAGCGCGCGGTCGTGCTCGAGCTCGCCGTCCGGCGCGCCGCGCAGCAGCGCGTGCGTGCGCAGCAGGCCGAAGAAGCGCTCGTGGCGCATGGGGGAGACGACGCGGCCGCGCACGCGCACGCCGGTCTGGTGCGCGTCGAGCCCCCCGATCGCCGCCAGCCGGCGGCGCGCGCAGATGCGGTCCCAGGCGGCGAGATGGCGCGGCGGGGGCCCGTCGAGCACCGCCTCCGGATCGCGGATGAAGCGCACGAGCTCGCGCATCGAGGCGGCGTTCTCGGCGGTGTCGGTGACGAGGCTCCACAGCTCGATGCCGGTGACGCAGCGGTCGTCGAGGTCCGGCCAGCCGTGCGGCGGCGCGATCGTGCGCGAGATCCGCGCGCCCTCGCTGAACGGGTGGGCCGCGAAGCCGACGGCGCCCGCCGCCGCCACGGCGCGGCAGATCGCGCGCGCGTCGCGGCCCTCGTGCCCGACCTCCTCGCGCAGCCCGAAGGCGAGGTAATGGCCGCCCTTCGGGGAGATCTCCATCCCGACGAGCACGAGCACGCCGTCGTGCCGGCCCTCCCAGCCGTCGCGCAGCGCCCCGAGCGTGTCGTGGTCGGTGATCAGCACGGCGCCGGCGCCCGCGGCCTTGGCGGCGGCCGCGATCTCCGGCACGGTGGCGGTGCCGTCGGAGTACGTCGAGTGCACGTGGACGACGCACGAGAGGTCGTGCAGATCGGGCATCTGCAGCGGTCCCTACCCGCATGCGCGGGAACCTGTCCGGCAGCGGACCGGCCGCGGACGCGGCGCCCCGCCGCGGCTACCTTCCGCGACCCATGCGCGCACGCCGCCTCGTCATCCTCGCCCTCGCCATCGCAGCCGCCTTCGCGGCCGCCGCGGCCGGGCTTCCGCACACGCCCGCCGGCCTGCGCGAGCTCGCGACCGCGGGCGGCGCGTTCTCGCCGCTGATCGCGCTTGGCGCATGGGTGGCGCTGACGTGCGCGCTCTTCCCGGGCACCGTGCTCGCGGCCGCGACCGGCCTTGCGTTCGGCGCCGCGCTCGGCGGCACGATCGCGTGCGCCGGCGCCACGATCGGCGGCGTGCTGGCGTTCCTGATCGCGCGCCGCGCGGGCCGGGCCGACGCCGAGCACCTGCTCGGCGACCGCTTCGCCGGCCTGCGCGAGAAGCTCGAGCGCCGCGGCTTTCTCGCGGTGCTCGCCGCGCGCGTCGCGCCCGGCATGCCGGTCACGGCGATGCACTACGTCTGCGGCCTCTCGCGCGTGCGCCTGCGCGACTTCGCCGCGGGCATCCTGCTCGGCGGCGCACCGCGCGCGTTCGCCTATGCCGCGATCGGCGCGGGCCTCTCGGGCGGCGGCGGGCCGAACAAGCTGCTGCTCGGCGCGGGCGGCGGGTTCATCCTCGCGACGGCTGTGGCCGGCGCTGTGCTCGCGCGTCGCGCTCGCCGCCGCTCCGGCGCCGCGGCGGCGGCCGGTCCTCGTCGTCCCATCGGTGGCGCCCTTCTCGCTCTCGCGCGTCGCGCTCGTCCAGGTCGCGCCGCAGCCGGCGCAGCGGGATGAGGCTCAGCAGGATCGCGGCGCCGCACACCAGCCACATCGCCTGGTAGCCCTGGGTCCCGGACAGGGGACCCCTCAGGACCTCGATCGCGACGCCGGCCAGCAGCGGGCCCAGCATCGTGCCGACGCCGCGGCTGAGGCTGTAGAGGCCGGTCAGCGCGCCGTGCTCGTGCTCGGGCATCAGCGGGATCAGCATCGCGTACGGGAGCGTCATGATCGTCCCGCCGCCGAAGGCCACGAACGGCACCACCGCGATCAGGGCGGGCTTGAACGTGATCGCGCCCGGGACCAGCAGACCGATCCCGTACGCGGTCAGCGCGATCTGCATCACGCGCGCCTTGCCGATGCGATCGCCCCACCTGCCGCTGAGCGGTGAGGCGATCACGCTGATCAGCGAGGCGCCGCCGACGATCAGGCCGGCGAGGGCGACCTGGAAGTGCAGGCCGCGCGAGAGGTAGAGGATCACGAACGTCTTGAGCGCGCCGAGCGAGAGCTCCCAGAGCGCGTTCGCGACGAGGAATGCGCGCACCGCGGGGCGCCTGCGCAGGATCTGGCGGATGCGATCGGCGGCCTCGCGCACCGTGCCCGGCTCCTCCTCGTCGTGCTCCTGCTCGGGCACGCCGCGGCGCAGCAGCACGAGCAGGAACGCGGCGATCGCGACGGCGGTCACGCCCGCGCCGACGACGAACGGCGCCTGCACGGCGAGCGAGAAGAGGCCGCCGCCGGCGACGATCGCCAAGAGCGTGCCGGCGCCGCGGAAGATCGCCTGCGTGCTCTGGCCGCGCCCGGCGATGTCGTCCCTGACGAGGTCGGGATAGAGCGCGCGGTAGGGCTCGTAGGCGATGAAGTAGGCGGCAAAGAAGAGGCCGACGAAGAGGCCGGCCATGACGATGCTCTGCGAGAAGCCGATCAGCACGAGCGCGACCACCAGCGGCGGCGTCGCGAACAGCACGAACGGCAGGCGGCCGCCGATCCTCGTGCGCAGCCGGTCCGACCAGGACCCGAACGGGATCGGCAGCAGCAGGGCCATCACGCCCTCGCCGCCGATGATCACCCCGATGATCGTCGTGGAGGGCGAGAATCGCTGAGCGAGCAGCGGCAGGTACGTCGAGACGATCGTGATCGCGAGCGCGTACGCGAACGTCGGCAGGCCGAGGATCGCCAGCAGGCGCCACTCGCCCTTCTCGAGCGAGCGCTCGCCGCCTTCCTCGTTTCCGCCGCCGGCTGCCACCCCCGCGCCCTACCCGGCGGTCGCGAGCGCTAGCCGCGTGCCCGGCCGCCCCGAGACCGTCAGATGCCGAGCGCCTTGGCGAGGATCTCGCGCATGATCTCGTCGGTGCCGCCGCCGATCGGGCCCAGGCGGGCGTCGCGCGCGGCGCGCTCGATGCCGTACTCGACCATGTAGCCGGCGCCGCCGTGGATCTGCAGGCACTCGTCCATGAACTCGAACGCGGCGCGCTGCGTGAGCAGCTTCGCCATCGTCACCTCGCGCACCGGCTCCTCGCCGGCGTGGAAGCGCCGCAGCGCGTCGTAGGTGACGGTGCGGCAGGTGTGCAGCGTGGTGGCGAGGTCGGCGAGCTTGTGGCGGATCGCCTGGTGGCCGGTCAGCGGGCGCCCGAACGCGGTGCGCTCGCGCGCGTAGGCGAGCGTGCGCTCGAACGCGGCCTGCATCCCGCCGACGGCGCCGAGCGCCATCAGCAGCCGCTCCCACTGGAAGTTGGCCATGATCAGCTTGAAGCCCTCGTGCTCGCGGCCGAGCAGGTTCTCCTCGGGCACGAAGACCTCCTCGAAGGCGATCGTGGCGGTGTCGGAGGCGTGCCAGCCCAGCTTCTCGAGCTTCGAGGAGGTCACGCCCTCGCCGCGGTCGACGATGAGGAAGCTGATGCCGTGGTGGCCGCCCTCCTCGGTGGTCTTGACGGCGGTGACGATGAAGTGCGCGCGCACGCCGTTGGTGATGTAGGTCTTCTCGCCGCTGACGAGGAAGCCGCCGTCGACGCGCCGGGCGCGCGTGCGGATCGAGGCGACGTCCGAGCCCGCGCCGGGCTCCGTGATCCCGAGCGCCGCGATCTTCTCGCCGCGGATCGCGGGCACGAGGTAGCGCTGCTTCTGCTCCTCGGTGCCGAACTTCCAGACCGGCGGCGTGGCGATCCCGATGTGCGCGCCGATGCCCGCCGCGAGGCCGCCGCTGCCGCAGCGGCCGAGCTCCTCCGTCAGCACCGCGTCGTGCAGGTAGTCGCCGCCCTCGCCGCCGTAGCGCTCGGGGTACTTCAGGCCGAGGAAGCCGTTGGCGGCGAGCTTGGCGAAGACCTCGTCGGGGAACCAGCGCGCGTCCTCCCACTCCTGGGCGTGCGGCGCCAGCTCGCGCGCGACGAACGCGCGGATCGACTCGCGCAGCGCCTCGTGCTCGTCGGTGAAGGGCGCTTCCGCGGCCAAGCGGCTAGAGCCCGTAGGAGCGCCCGATCACGTCGAGCATGATCTCGTCCGTGCCGGCGCCGATGCGGTTCAGGCGCATGTCCCGCCACACGCGCTCGACGCCGTACTCCTTCATGTAGCCGGCGCCGCCGTGGATCTGGATGCACTCGTCGGCGACCTCGACAGCGACGCGCGCCGCGTGCAGCTTCGCCATCGAGATCTCGCGCACGGGGTACTCGCCGTTCTGGAAGCGCCACGCGGTCACGTAGACCATCTGCCGCGCGGACTCGATCTTCGTCGCCATCTCGGCGAACTTGTGCCGGATCACCTGGAACTTGCCGATCTGGCGGCCGAACGCGGTGCGCTGCGTCGCGTACTCGAGCGTCTGCTCGAAGCAGCGCTGGGCGCCGGCGACGCAGCCGGCGGCGCCGATCAGGCGCTCGCCCTGGAGCTCCCACATGATGTGGTAGAAGCCCTTGCCGACCTGGCCGAGGACCGCGCTCGCGGGCACGCGCACGTCCTGGAAGGCGAGCAGCGCGGTGTCGCTCGCGTGCATCCCGAGCTTGACGAGCTTCTGCTCGCGGATCACGCCGGGCGCGTCCATCGGCACGAGGAAGAGCGTGAAGCCGTCGTAGCCGGCGTCCGGGTCGGTCTTCGTGACGAGCACGATCACGTCGGCGCGGTGGCCGTTCGTGATGTACGTCTTCGAGCCGTTGATCACGTACTCGTCGCCGTCGCGAACGGCGCGCGTCTTGATGCCGGCGACGTCGGAGCCCGCGTCGGGCTCGGTGATGCCGAGGCAGAGGATCTTCTCGCCCTTGATCGCGGGCACGACCCACTCCTGCTTCTGCTCCTCGGTCCCGAACGCGAGGATCGGCGGCATCGCCATGTCGGTGTGCACGGCGAGGCCCATCGCCAGGCCGCCGGAGCGCGCGTGCACGATCTCCTCGGCGAGCACGAGGCTCGAGTAGTAGTCGCCGCCCTGGCCGCCGTACTGCTCGGGCTTGTCGAGCCCGAGGAACCCGAGCTCGCCCATCCGCCTGAAGACCGAGTCCGGGAACGTCGTCTCCTCCCACTCCTCCGCGTGCGGAGCGAGCTCCTTGATCGCGAAGTTGCGGATCGACTCGCGGAGCTGTTCGTGCTCGTCGGTGAAGATGAAGTGCTTGCGCCTGGCGGCGAAGTCGGGCTTGAGGACGTCGGCGGTGGCGGACATGAAGTGGACAGTAGAACTTCCTACTTTCCATTGCAAGCCGCGACCGGCCGCGCGGCGGCGGCGCCCGCCGCGAAATAGAGTCCCGCCCGTGGCCGAGGGAGCCGTGCGTTACGAGGTGGCGCCGAGCGGCGTCGCGACGATCGCGATGGACCAGCCGGAGACGCGCAACGCGCTCTCGGACGAGCTGCTGGGAGCGCTCGTCGACGCGTTCGAGCGCGCGCGCGAGGACGAGGCGGTCCGCTGCGTCGTCCTGACCAGCACGCACGAGACGACCTTCTCGGCCGGCGGCAACCTCGCGGGCTTCGCGGCCGACGTCCCGCTCGTGCACAAGCACTTCGGCACCGAGCTCTTCCCGCGCCTCTTCCGGCTGATCGGCACGCTCGGCAAGCCGGTCGTCTGCGCGGCGAACGGGCACTGCCTCGCGGGCGCGCTCGGGCTCGCGCTCGCGTGCGACCTGGTGGTTGCCTCCGAGCGGGCCACGTTCGGGACGCCCGAGATCAACGTCGGCGTCTTCCCCTTCATGATCATGGCGCTGATCTACCGCAACGTCCCGCGCAAGAAGACCACGGAGATGCTGCTGCTCGGCGAGCGCATCGACGCGCACGAGGCGGAGCGGCTCGGGATCGTCAACAAGGTCGTCGCGCCCGAGCAGCTCGACGGGGCGGTGCGCGACTGGGCCGAGCGGCTCGCGAAGAAGTCGCCGGTGCTGATGCGCCTCGGCAAGGATGCGCTCTACCGCCAGGCCGACATGGACCTGGAGGACGCGCTCGACTTCCTGCGCTCGCAGCTGACGATCGCGTTCTCGACCGACGACATCCAGGAGGGCGTCAAGGCGTTCTTCGAGAAGCGGGAGCCCGAGTGGACGGGGCGGTGAGCGCGCTGCTCTGCCGCACCTCCGACCGCGGCGGCGCCGCGGCGGAGGGCGCGCGCGAGCTGGCGGGCGCGCTCGCCGAGCGACTCGGCGTCGAGGCGCGCCTCGTCGGGACGCCGGGCGATCCGCGCGAGGGCAGCTACGAGCAGGACCTCCGTGACTCCCACGGCTGCCTGCTCGAGGCGGGCGGCCAGCTCGAGGACGCGCTGTCCGACGGCCGCTTCCCCGTCCTGCTCGCGGGCGACTGCGCGATCTGCGTGAGCACGCTGCCGACGCTCGCGCGCATGCGGCCGGACGCGCACGTCGTCTGGCTCGATGCGCATGCCGACTTCAACACGCCCGAGACGACGCCGTCGCAGTACCTCGGCGGCATGTGCCTCGCCGGCGCCTGCGGCCTCTGGGACACGGGCTTCGGCACGGGCATCGACCCCGGGAGCGTGATCATGTGCGGCGTGCGCGACGTCGATGCCGGCGAACGGGTGCTGCTCGACACGCACGGCGTCGGCCTCGCCGCGCGGCCCTCGCAGCTCGGCGACCTCGTGCAGGACCTCCAGGTCTACGTGCACCTCGACCTCGACGTGCTCGACCCGGGCGTCCTGCCCGGCCAGCTCTTCCCGGCGCCCGAGGGCCTGAGCGACGCCGGCCTGCGGGCGCTGCTCGCGCAGATCGCCGAGGCGGCCGACGTCATCGGCGTCGAGATCACCTCGTTCACCGCGCCGCAGCTCGCGCGCCGCTTCGCGACGATCGTCGAGCCGCTGCTGCCGATCCCCGACAAGGCCGGCAGGGCATGAGCGACGAGACGACCACCGCGCCGAGCATCCTGCGCCCGCTCGTCGAGGACCTGCACGAGCGCCGCGCCAAGGCCGCGCTCGGCGGCGGTGAGGCGAAGATCGCCAGGCAGCACGAGCAGGGCAAGCTGACCGCCCGCGAGCGGATCGCCCTGCTGGTGGACGAGGGCACGTTCACCGAGATGGGCATCCACGCCGGCATCCACTACGCCGTGCGCGGCCTCGAGGACAAGGACGCCCCCGCCGACGGCGTCATCACCGGCTACGGCCGCGTCGAGGGCCGCATGGTCGCCGTCTGCGCCTACGACTTCACGGTCATGGCCGGCTCGATGGGCATGACCGGCGAGACGAAGGTCGCGCGCCTGCGCGAGCTCGCGCTGACCAAGCGGATCCCGTTCGTGTGGCTGCTCGACAGCGCGGGCGCGCGCATCCAGGAGGCCGTCGGCTCGCTGTTCGCCGGCTCCGGCCACCTCTTCCGCGAGGAGGTCGTGATGAGCGGCGTGATCCCGCAGGTCGCCGCGCTGATGGGGCCGTGCGCCGCCGGCACCGCGTACATCCCGGGCCTGGCGGACTTCGTGCCGATGGTCAAGGGCCGCGGCTCGATGGCGCTCGCCGGCCCGCACCTCGTGCGCGCCGCGGTGGGGGAGGACGTCACGCAGGAGGAGCTGGGCGGGTCGCGCGTGCACTGCCGCAAGTCCGGCGTCGGGGATCTCGAGGTCGCCGACGACGAGGAGTGCATCGCGCGCATCAAGCAGTACCTCTCGTTCTTCCCGTCGCACAACGAAGAGGCGCCGCCGCGGCGCGAGACGAGCGATCCGGTCGAGCGCGGCGACGAGGAGCTGCTCGACGTGCTGCCGGAGTCCAACCGCAAGCCGTACGACATGTACGACGTCATCCGCCACATCGTCGACAACGGCGAGTGGCTGGACCTCAAGCCGCAGTTCGCCAGGACGATCATCACGTGCCTGGCGCGCTTCGACGGCCGGCCGGTCGGCATCGTCGCCAACCAGCCGCGCCAGCTCGGCGGCATCCTCGACAACGACTCGGCCGATAAGTCCGCGCGCTTCGTGAACCTCTGCAACGCGTTCGGGATCCCGCTGCTGTTCCTGCAGGACGTGCCGGGCTTCATGGTCGGCACGAAGGTCGAGGCCGCGGGCATCATCCGTCACGGCGCGAAGATGCTCTACGCGGTCGCGAACGCGACGGTCCCGAAGATCACGGTCGTCGTGCGCAAGGCCTACGGCGCGGGCTACTACGTGATGAACGGCCGCGCCTACGAGCCCGATCTCATCGTCGCCTGGCCGACCGCCGAGATCTCCGTCATGGGGGCCGAGGGAGCGGTCGAGATCGTCTTCCGCAAGCAGGTCGAGGAGGCCGCGGACCCGGTCGCGAAGAAGGCCGAGCTGATCGCCGCCTACCGCAAGATCATCGACGTCTACATCGCCGCCAGGAACGGGATGATCGACGACGTGATCGACCCGCGCGAGACGCGCCGCGTGATCTGCCGCGCGCTCGAGATGGCCGAGGGCAAGCGCGTCGAGCGGCCCTGGAAGCGCAACGGGGTGGTGCCGGTATGAAGTTCGGGCTCGCGACGTTCCCGACCGACTACGCGATGGGCCCGGCCGAGCTGGCGCGGGCGGCGGAGGAGCACGGCTTCGAGTCGCTGTTCGTCACCGAGCACACCCACATCCCCGCCAGCCGCGAGACGCCGTACCCGGGCGGGACCGAGCTGCCGAAGGAGTACTCGCACACGCTCGACCCGTTCGTCGCGCTCGGCGCGGCCGCTGCCGTCACGACGCGCCTGCGGCTCGGCACCGGCATCTGCCTGGTGGTCGAGCGCGACCCGATCACGACCGCGAAGGAGGTCGCGACGCTGGACCATCTCAGCGGCGGGCGCTTCCTCTTCGGCGTCGGGGCCGGCTGGAACCGCGAGGAGATGCGCGACCACGGCACGGACCCGCGCGAGCGCTTCGACATCCTGCGCGAGCGCGTGCTCGCGATGAAGCAGCTCTGGACGGCCGAGGAGGCCTCCTTCCACGGCGAGCACGTGGGCTTCGAGCGCGCGTGGGCGTGGCCGAAGCCCGCGCAGCAGCCGCACCCGCCCGTGCTCGTCGGCGGCATCGGGGCGAAGGTGCTCGACCGCGTGCTCGAGTACGGCGACGAGTGGATGCCCAACGACCGCGACCTCTCCCGCCTGGCGCCCCGGATCGCCGAGCTGCGCCGGCGCGCGCAGGAGGCCGGCCGCGGGCGCATCCCGGTCACGTACTTCGGCGCGCTCGGGCGCGAGGACGTCGTCGAGTCGCTGATCGAGGCGGGCGTCGACCGCTGCCTCTTCATCCTGCCGCCGGTCGAGGCGGACGAGAACCTGCCGCGGATCGAGCGCTACGCGCAGCTCGCGGCGCGCTACGCGGGCTGATGCCGAGCGTCGGCGCGGAGCTGGGCGCGCGCGCGAGCGCTTCTGCCGCGACCGTCGGCGACGGCGCGCACCTCGTCAGGTTTGCCTTGCTCGCAGCCACGCGTGCAACGTTCCCTTCGCCTGGCGAAGGGAACGCGTCATGCGTCCCTGCGCGCGACCGCCGTTAGGCAGGCAGCTCGACGCGGTGCACGGAGAGGTCGCGCGGCGCGCCCTTCGCGCGGAAGCGCCAGCGCCGGCTCGTGACCGCCGCGCGCTCGAGGCGCTCGAGCGCAGCGTCGGAGACGAGCGTCTCGCCAGGGCCCGCGGCGGCCGCGACGCGCGCGGCGACGTTGACGTCGACGCCGAACCAGTCGCCGCCGATCCGCCGGGGCGTGCCGACGTGGACGCCGGCGCGCAGCTGCGGGCGGTGGCCTTGGACCTCCACGTGCGCGAGCTCGTCGTGGATGGCGCGCGCGGCGGCGACCGCGTCGTCGGCGGAGTCGAACGTCGCCATGAGGCCGTCGCCGAGCCGCTTGACGACGGTGCCGCCGTGCGCGCGCACGGCAGCCGCGTCGACGCGCGCGACCGCGCGCAGCAGCGCGATCGCCGCGTCGTCGCCCGCCTGCAGCGCCCACGACGAGAAGCCGACGAGGTCGGTGAAGAGGATCGCGACCTCGCGGTCGCCGCGGCCGCGGCCCTGCGCCTCGCTCAGCGACTGCCACACCTGCAGCGCGCCGAAGCCGAGCTCGCGCAGCGCGCTCGGGCGCTCGGCGGCGATCAGCGCGAGCTGCCGGCCGAGCACCTCCGGCGCCTCGTCGCCGGCCACCGACAGCGGGTCGCCGTAGCGCGCGTCGCCCGGCAGGCGCCGCCGGGCCGCGCGCGCCAGGCGCAGCGCGCCTGCGCCACCGTCGATCCTGCGCGCTGCCGCGGCCGCGCTTCGCGCCAGCGCCGCCGCGCGCGTGGCCCGTGTCGGCTCGTCGGGCATACCGTCCCCTACAACGAGCGCGCCGCGGCGTTACCTGCGCTTGACGGTCGCGGACCTGCTCGTCAGAGTGGGAAGTAGCACTTTCCACTTCCCGCTTCACAGGAGCCGCCCCGACGTGAGCCTCGACGATCCCGTCGTCATCACCTGCTCGATCTCCGGTGCGCTGGCCAATCGCGACCAGTGCCCGGCGATCCCCTACACGCCCGAGGAGTACGCCGCCGAGGCGCGGCGGATCGTCGACGAGGGCGGCGTGCACATCCACATCCACGCGCGCACGCCCGACGGCACGCCGAGCTACGAGATCGAGGACTTCCGCGCGATCCACGACGCGATCCGCGCCGAGGTCGGCGACGCGGCGATCGTCAACTTCTCGACGGGGACGATCGGCGTGCCGGTGGCGAAGCGCGTCGAGTACCTGCGCGCGTGTCCGCCCGAGGTCGCGGCGCTGAACATGGGCTCGATGAACTACGCGAAGTACTCCAAGCGGCGCAAGGATTTCGTGTTCAAGGCGGTCTTCGCCAACCCGTTCGACGAGATCATCGAGTTCCTCAGCGTGATGAGGGAGCTCGGGATCAAGCCCGAGCACGAATGCTTCGACGTCGGCCACGTCGGCTCGCTCG
>DASTWP010000167.1:0-2659 GCA_035765835.1 Solirubrobacteraceae bacterium | reverse complement strand
CGACGAGGCCCTCGTCCCAGCCCTTGATGACGTTGCCCTGGCCGAGCGTGAACTGGAACGGCTGCTTGCCGCGGTCCCACGAGGCGTCGAACTGCTTGCCGTTCTTGAAGAGCACGCCGACGTACTGGACGCTCAGCTGATCGCCGTCCTTGGCCGCCTGGCCGGTGCCCTTGATCAGGTCCTGGACGACCAGCTGCTTCGGCGGCGCGCCCGTCTGCGCGGGGATCTTCGGCTTCTTGCTGAGGTCGCCCTCACCCGGCCCCGGCTTGGCCTGCTGCACCGTCGGCGGCGGCGTCTGCGGCGTCGGGGCGATCTTCGGCGGGTTCTTCGCCTCTTTCTCGGCCTGCGCAGCGAACTTGTCGGCGGTGCTCTCCTTGGCGCCGCCGCAGCCGGCGATGCCGACGCCGAGGGCGGCGAGAGCGACGAGAACGAGCGACCGGGACTTCTTCAGGGTTGGCACGAGGCGGGCAGGATAGGGAATCGCCCGGCGCGATGTAGCGCAGCGGACCGCGAAAACCGCCGCTCAGGTGAGCGTCAGGCCCGCGCGCCACACTGTCTGTCGAATGCAGGCCTCCCCGCAGGCCGTGCTGCGCCCGCGCCGGCGCGGCGACTGGCTCCCGCCGCTCGCCGCCGCGCTGACGCTGCTGGCCGCCGCCGTGAACATCGCAAGCGCGCTGACCCCGGAGCTCCCGGGGCGCATGCGCGTGCTGCTCGCGCTCGCCCCCGCGCACGCGGTCGTGGTGGCGCATGCGCTCGTGCTGCCGGCCGGCCTCGGCCTGCTGCTCGTCGGCATGCACCTCGCGCGCCGGCGCCGGCGCGCGCTGCACGTCGCGGTCGCGCTGCTCGCGCTGATCGGGGCGCTCGAGCTCGCGAAGGGCCTCGACGTCGAGGAGGCGCTGCTGAGCTGGGGCCTGGCCTGCCTGCTGGTCTGGGGCCGCGGCGCCTTCTGCGTGCGCCAGGCGCCCGTGAGCCTCGCGCGCGCGCTCGGGCGCGCCCTCCTGATCGCCGGCGGCGCGCTGGCCCTCGGCACGCTCGCCGTGCTCGCCGCCGCGCCGCACGACGGCGGCCGCGCCGCGCTCCGCGGCGCCGCGCAGCTGCTCACGCTCACCGGCCCGCGGCGGATGGAGTGGCTGCCCGTCGGCCTGGGCCTGCTCGGGTTCGCCGCGCTCGCCGCCGCGACGGCCGAGCTCTTCCGCCCGCTGCGCGCGCGCCACGCCGGCGCCGCCGCGCCGAGCCGGCGCCGGGCCGTCGAGCTGGTGCAGGCCCACGGCGCCGACACCCTCAGCTCGTTCAAGCTGCGCGGCGACGTCGAACATCTCTTCAGCCCCGACGGGCGCGCGTTCCTCGCCTACCGGATCACGGGCGGCGTTCTGCTCGTCAGCGGCGATCCCGTCGGCCCGGCGGACGCGATCCCGCCGCTGCTGCGGCGCCTGTGCGCGTTCGGCGAGGAGCACGGGCTGCCGATCGCCGTCGTCGGCGCGAGCGAGGCGCTGAGCGCCCAGGCCAAGCCGATGCGGCTGCGCTCCGCCTACCTGGGCGACGAGGCCATCGTCGAGACGGCGAGCTTCAGCCTCGACGGCCGCCGCATCAAGAAGGTGCGCCAAGCCTGCCACCGCATCGGCAAGGCCGGCTACAGCGCCGAGCTGCGCACGCTCGGCGAGCTGGACGACGCCGCGCTCGCCGAGATCGAGGCCGTCTCCGAGCTGTGGCGCGACGGTGCGCCCGAGCGTGGCTTCTCGATGGCGCTCGACACGCTGCGCGCGCCGCACCTGCACGACTCGACGATCGTGCTCGCGCGCGACGGCGACGGCGCGATCCGCGGCTTCCTGCACTTCGTCCAGGTCTATGGCCGCCCGGCGCTGTCGCTCAGCCTGATGCGCCGCGACCGCGAGACCCCCAACGGCCTGATCGACTTCCTCGTCGTGCAGGCCGTGCTGCTCGCGCGCGAGCGGGGGATCGAGGAGCTGTCGCTGAACTTCGCCGCGTTCGCGCGCTACCTGCGCGCCCCCGAGCACTTGTGGGAGCACGCGCTGGGCCGCATCGTCGGCCTGCTCGACCGCTTCTTCCAGGTCGAGAGCCTGTATCGCTTCAACGCGAAGTTCCATCCGCGCTGGGAGCCGCGCTACGTGCTCTTCCAGGGCGCGCCGGCGCTGCCCCGCACCGCGATCGCGGCGCTGCACGCCGAGGGTCAGCTGCCGCTGCCGCCGGCGCTCACCCGTTTCGTGCTGCCCGAAGCCGCCTAGCGGGCCCCGCGCGAGTTCCCGGCTACGCTCGGTCGCGATGCGCCGCGTCGCCGCAGCCGAGCGGGTGGGCGCGGCTGCCGCCGCGGCGTGGCTGCTCTGCGTGATCGCGATCGAGATCTCGCGCGCGGCGAGCGGGGGCCCGACGGTGCACGACCTCGCGGCGACTCCCGCCGGCGTGGCAGCCGGCAAGGTCTGGCAGCTGCTCTCGAGCGGGCTGCTCGTCTCCGGGGTGCCGGTGGGCCAGCTGATCGGCGCGGCGGTCGTCGTCGCCGTCGCGATCCGGCTGCTCGGCGCGAGCAGGTTCTGGGCGACCGCGCTGGTCGCGCACATCGGCTCGGCCGTGCTCGTCTACGCGGGCGTCGGGCTGCTGTGGCTGCTCGCGCGCTCGCAGGCACACGGGCTGATCCACAAGGCGG
>DASTWP010000166.1:0-5983 GCA_035765835.1 Solirubrobacteraceae bacterium | reverse complement strand
CAAGGCGCAGGACCCGCGCATCGGCGTGCTGATCCTCTCGATGCACGACGACGACCGCTACCTCTTCGAGGCCCTGAAGGCGGGCGCCTCCGGCTACGTGCTCAAGCGCGAGGCCGACCATCACCTCGTCGACGCGGTGCGTGCGGTGGCGCGCGGTGAGTCGTTCCTGACCAACGGCGCGCAGAAGACGCTCGTGCGCGAGTGGATGGCCGACCCGGCCGCGGGCCCCGCCGAGCCGCTGACCGCGCGCGAGCAGCAGGTGCTCAAGCTGATCGCCGAGGCCCACACGAACCGCGAGATCGGCGCGATCCTGCACCTCAGCGAGAAGACCGTCGAGTCCCACCGCGGCAACATCCTGCGCAAGCTCGGCATGCGCGACCGCGTCGAGCTCGTGCGCTACGCGATCCGCCGCGGGCTCGTCGAGCCGTAGGCAGCGGCGCGGTCGTACCCTCAAAGGCGGTGCACCCCCGCCTGCGCCTGACGCTGATGCTGGTGGCCACGATCGCGATCGCGACCGCGGCGGCCGTCGTGCTGCTCGTCGGGCCGGGCGGCGGCGCGGGCGCGACGACGCGCGGCTTCGCCGGCTCGGTCCGTCCGGACGTGCCGACGCGCGACTTCGCGCTGCGCGACCAGGACGGGCGGCTCGTGCGGCTGAGCGCCCTCCGCGGCCGGCCCGTCGTCGTGACCTTCCTCTACACCGTCTGCCGCGACACGTGCCCGCTGATGGCCGACCAGATCCGCGGCGCGCTCGACCGGCTCGGCGGCCCGCCGCCGCCGGTGCTCGCCGTCAGCGTCGACCCGCGCAACGACACGCCGGCCCGTGCCGCGCGCTTCGTGGCGCGGCACGGGCTGACCGGCCGGATGGACTACCTGCTCGGCACGAGCGCGCAGCTACAGCCGGTGTGGCGGCAGTTCGGCATCCAGCCGCAGACCGGCGGCACGGCCCTCTCCGACCACTCCGCGTACGTCGTGCTGCTCGACCGGCGGCTGCGCCAGCGCGTCGCGTTCCCGATCTCCGAGCTGACGCCCGAGGCCCTCGCGCACGACATCCGGCGGCTCGAGAGCTGAGCGCTCACTGCGCGGACGCCGAGAGGATCCACAGACCGAGGCTCGTGAAGCCGACCATCACCGCGAGCATCCAGTACTGCGAGCGCATCGCCTGCGACGGGCGCGACCACATCACGAGCGCGCGGTCGTGCGCGAGGACGAGGCCGCAGACGTGGCCGATCACGAGCGCCGCGACCTGCACGTACCAAACGCCGGTCGCGCTGACGACGTTGTAGTCGATCGTCGCCGACGCGGTCCCGAACCAGTTCGCGCCGTGGCCCAGCGGGTCGGAGATGAGATAGCCCATCGCCTGGCCCTGGTATGCCACGAGCGAGAAGTAGTGCGCCACCACGTACGCGGCCGCGATCGGGATCAGCGAGTGCACGAAGCGCCGCGCCAGCGCCGGGGCGCTCTCGCCGCCGCCGACCGTCCGCATCCCGGCGATGCCGATCCAGAAGACGATCGCGATCAGCGCGACCATCATCAGCAGGCCGACCGTGTAGGCGCCCTGGACCGCCGCCTCCTGGTGCAGGCCGAGCTTGACGAAGGTGTTCGTCAGGTGCTGGCTCATGTCGTTGGGCCCTGACCAGAGCGTCGAGTTCGAGAAGCCGTCGAAGCTCGTCGTGCCGATCATCGTGCAGAGCAGCGCGACCGTCCCGGCGCGCGGCTCGAGCGCCGGCGCGCCGCCGAGGGGCGTGCGCACGCCGAGCGCGCGGTCGGCCCAGCGCAGCGGCGAGAGGCGCGCGAAGATCCCGAAGTAGACGGCGAACGCATCGCCGTTGCGGGTCCAGCGCTCCTCGCCGAACAGGCTCATGCCGACGAGCTGGAAGACGGTGTAGGCGACGATCAGCACCGCCAGCGTGCTCGGGTCGTCGCGGTTGACGTACACCAGCTCGACCCACGCGAACGCCAGCACGCCGAACGCCGCCGGCCAGCGCCCGAGCCAGTCGGGGTAGGCGATCGGCTCGGGCATCCGGCCGCCGGCCGCCCGCCGCAGCACCCACCCGCTCGCGCGGCCGAACGCGCGCCAGGGGTTGAACGGCCGGAAGACGTCCCCGAACAGCAGGCTCAGGAACGGGATGCCGACCCAGAAGACGACGAAGACCCAGGTCGGGACGATGTTCGCGGTCGCCGTCTGCGTGCCCGCGAAGCCCGCGTAGACGATGAAGCCGTAGACGGCGATGCCGACCGCGCCGCAGAGCCACTCGAGCACCGCGGGCGACCGCAGCAGCACCCGCGCGCGCACGCGCTCCAGGCGCGGCCTCGGCCACAGCGAGGCGAGGCCGACGAACGAGGCGATCAGGACCACGGCGGCCGCCCACGCGAACAGCCAGCGCGGGATCGGCAGGTCCTGCTTGCCGACGATGCCGTGGGCGAGCGCGGCCTGGGGAGCCGCGAGGGCGGCGGCCACCGCGGCCGCCGCCGTCACTGCGAGGCGTCTTCTCACGGCACGACCTCGACGTTCGCGAGCGTCTGCTTGCGGTTCTCGAGCTCGACGATGAACTTGCCCTCGATCGTCGCGCGCATGTGGAAGCGGACGGTGCCGCCCTTCGCGACGTCCTTGTGCACGTCGTAGCCGTGGAAGTGCACCTCGTCGGCGGTGTCGGACTTCACGGTCAGGTCGATCATCTGACCGCGCTTCCACTTCAGCGTGCGCACGCCGCCCACGGGCTTGGCGTCGCGCACGACGATCGTCTGCGGCTTGCCGGCGACCTTGTCGCTCGAGCCCGAGCGCGCGATCGCGAACGCGATGATCACGATCGCGGCCGCGGCCACGATCAACAGGCTTCGCTGCCTGCCTTGCATGTCTGGTCCTCCTTCGTCTGTCGTCCGGAACGGGTCAGCGACAGGCGGACGGCGGCCCGCGGCCCGGGGCGTGGCGCGCGAGCGCCGGGCGCAGGACGCCCGCGGGGAGCGCCGGCAGGACGAAGGCCGGCGGGGCGCTGCGCAGCGCGCGCGCGATCGCGACGACGCGCAGCGGGGGCGCCTCCTCGGCGCGCGCGGCGACGTGGAGCAGCAGCGCCACGACGAGGCCGGCGGCGGCCGCGAGCGGCAGCGCGAGCCAGCCGCCGGAGGCGGCGACGGCGGCCCAGCCGTGCGGATGGCCGGAGGCGACGAGCCCCTCGAGCGTCTCCTGGCCCGTGTAGAGCGCGACCAGCGCGAGGGAGCAGAGAGGCCAGAGGACGCCCAGCCGGTGCACGCGCGCGGTGCGGCCGGCGGGCGGCGCCGCGAGCGCGCGCAGCATGCGCGCGACCGCGAGGCCGAGCAGCGAGCCGAGCAGCGGGCCGGCGAAGAGCAGATAGCCGTGCCCTTGGTGCGCGAGCGCGTGGCCCGCGTGGTGGCCGAAGGCCAGCGCGTAGCGCAGCTGGTGGACCGCGAAGGCCGCGGTCAGCAGCAGCGCCGCGGTGCGCAGGGTCTGGTGACGCGAAGGCATCGGCCCCGCAAAGCGTACGGGGCGGGCCCGCAGGCCCGCCCCGTTCACGTCAGGCGACGGGTGTCGCTCGCGCCCCTACTTGCAGGGGACCTGCGCGGTCGCCGTCTTGCTCGTGCCGTCGGTGTAGGTGAAGTCACCGGCGAAGTTGAGCTTCTTGGTCTTCGGGCAGCCGACGAGGCCGATGTAGGGCTTCTTGTTCTTGCCCAGGGCCGTGCCGTTGGTGTGCGTGTTGAAGTCGGTCAGCGTGGCGAAGACCGACGGAGCCGGCTGCTGCAGGCCCGCGGGAATCGGGACCGTCAGCTTGTAGCCGTACAGGCCCGTGTCACGCGTGAGCGTGCCCTCGATCGTCGAGTGGATCTGCAGCGGCGAGGAGCCGTCCACGAGCAGCTCGATCGAGTTGCCCTTCGGGCCGTTGTAGAGCGTGACCGTCAGGTTCTCGGTGGCGCCGAGCGCGACGCCCTGCGCCGTGCCGGTCCCGACCTTCGAGCCCTTCGGGCACTTGGTGTTGTCGGCCTGGACCTGCGCGTTCGAGCACTGCGGCACGTTCTTGCCGTTGAACACGAGGTTCTTGTCGAAGTGGATGACGGCCTTCTCCGTGGCGAACGGCTGGTCGCCGGATTCGGCGGGGCTCTGGGTGATCGTCTCGATGCCGAGCTTGATCCCCTTGGGCTTCTTCTTGGTCCCGTGCTTCGACGGGCTGACCGAGGCCTTCAGGCCCTGCGTGGCGTTGACTCCGTAAGCGGAGCCGGCGACGACGAGGGACAGGGCGACCACGGCCAGGAGTGCGACCTTGCGCATCTATCCTCCTGGGGTGGAACTGGAACGGGGCGTGCGACGAATACCAGAAACCCGCGTGGCCGGCACTCGCTTCGGTCGCCGACGGGTCGTACATCCGTCGAGCGCGACCCTACCCTGACGTGCGCCCTCCTGTCGACACGATCCTCGCGCCGCCGTTCCCGGCGCGGCTGCCGTGGGTCAACGTCGCGTCGCTGCGGATGGACCAGCAGCGCGGCCGTCCGGTGCTCGTGGAGTTCTGGGACTTCTGCCGCCCGAACTCGATCCGCACGCTGCCGTACGTGAAGGCCTGGCACGAGCGCTACGAGCCGCTCGGGCTGCGCGTGGTCTCGGTGCACTCCCCCGGCTTCCCGCCGTCGCAGGACGAGGACGCGGTGCGGGAGGCCGTCGCGCGGCTCGGGATCGGGCATCCGGTGCTGATCGACACGGGCTTCGAGCTGTGGGCGGCGTACGAGAACCCGGGCTGGCCGGCGCGCTACCTGTGGGACGGCGAGGGCGTCCTCTCGGACTTCCAGATCGGCGAGGGCGGCTACGCGGAGACCGAGCTGGCGATCCAGCAGCTGCTCGGCGTCGAGCGCGAGCCGCTCGCGCCGCTGCGGCCCGAAGACGATCCCGCGGCGCTGCTCGAGCCGCAGACCGAGGACCAGCAGGGCGCCTACTCCGGCCCCTACGCGGCGGGCGGCGTGTGGGCCGTGCTGTCCGGACGGGGCGAGCTGGGCGTCAACGGCGAGCCGGTCGCCGTCGGGCATCCTGGCGCGTACGCGCTGCTCGAGCACCCGCACCACGTCGAGGCCGTGCTCGAGCTCGAGGTCGGCGAGGGCGTGGAGTGCCACGCGACGTGCTTCACGCCGGGCGTCCCCGCTAGCTGAGCACGCGCACGAGCCGCGGCGGGCCGTCGTCGTCGAGCTCGATCGCGCGGCCGGCCCAGTACGGGCTCGCGTGGTCGCCGCGCGTGAAGACCGGCTCCTCGACCCACGAGCCGCTGTTGTGGAGCTGCAGCGCCCCGCCGGCATGCGTCCACTCGCCGCGGTCCTCGCCGTCGAGCGGCCCGGCCCGGTGCGTGTGGCCGAAGATCACGTGGCCGCGGTCGACGCCGAGTCGCTGGGCCGCCTGCGCCATCGCGAGCAGGCCGCAGCGGCGCAGCTCGGCGCCCGAGATGTCGGCCTGGACGGGGCCGATCCCGCCGCGGTTGAGCGCGAGCACCGCGAGCGGCAGCAGGCGCGCGAGGGCGCGGCCGCGCAGGGGGCGGTGGCCGTCGCCGGCGAGCATCCGCCACGTGCGCGCCGAGGAGGACTGGCGGCCCGCCGTCCACGTCCCGGCGGCGGGGCCGTTGGCGAGCGCGTGCAGCCAGGCGTAGAGCGGTCCCAGCGCGGCCTCGAAGTCCTCGGCGCTCGCACGCGGGGCGGGCAGCGGACCGGTCACGCGCGCCATCGCGCCGGCGGCGAGGCGCTCGAAGGTGGGGATCGCGATCAGGCGGTCGAGGTAGTGCCCGTGCGTGGCATACACGTCCTCGCGCAGGCGGACGCCGGGGTATGCGACCGTCAGCGCCGCCGGCGCGGCCCAGTCCGCGACGAGCGCCGTGAGCGCGCTCGCATCCGCGGGCGCGCGCGACTCGAGGCCGAGCGGCGGCGCGGGCGGCGGCTGCGCGCGGGCCTCGAGCCACGGCGCGATCAGCGCATGGTCGTGGTTCCCCGCGAGCAGCACGAT
>DASTWP010000165.1:0-8749 GCA_035765835.1 Solirubrobacteraceae bacterium | reverse complement strand
AGCGCCTGCGCGACCCAGCTCCGCCGCGGGCGCGGGCCCATGCCGGGAAGCGAGCGCGCGAGCGCGAGCGCCCGGTCCGGGCGCCCGGCGCGCAGCGCGTCGGCGATCAGGAACGGGGCGCAGCCGAAGAGCTCGTCGCCGCCCTCGCCGTCGAGCATCCGCGTGATGCCGTCGGCGGCGGCGCCGCGGATCAGGGGCCGCCAGACGAAGCCGTTGGGCGACGCCGGCGGGACGTGGTGCTCGAGCAGGAACTCGGCGCACGCGGCGAGCGCGCTGGCGTCCTCGAAGCGCCGCTCGCTGCCGTGCGCGCCGACGTGCGCGGTCGTCGCGGCGATCGCCGCCGACTCGTCGACGCCGGGATGGTCGGGGAAGACCCCCGAGTAGGTGGCCGGCGCGCCCGCGAGCGCGGCGATGCTGCCGGAGTCGAACCCGCCGCTCAGCAGCACCGCGGGGCGCTCGGCGCCTGCGAGCGCCCGCTCGACGGCGCTCGCCATCGCTGTGCGCAGGAACTCCGGCGCCTGCGCCTCGGACGGGCCCTCGCCGGGCGCGGGGGACCACCAGCGCTGGGGCTCGTCCTCGCCGACCCGCAGCAGCGACCCCGGCGGCAGGCGCCGCACGCCGGCGTAGAGCGTGCGCCCGACCGGGACGCCCGTGCCGGCGAGCCAGTGCGCGACGCTCACCTCGTCGGGGCCGGGCGTGGAGGGCAGGAGCTCGAGCAGCGCCCGGAGCTCGGAGGCGACGAGCAGGTCGGCGCCGGCGCGCGTGTAGAAGACCGACCGGTGGCCGAGCGGGTCGCGCGCGAGCACCCCCGCGGCGCGGGCGCGGTCCCACAGCAGCAGCGCGAAGCGCCCGCCGAGCGCCGGCAGGGCCCGCTCGCCGTCGCGCTCGAAGGCCAGCGCGGCCGTGCGCTCCGGCACATCGCCGTCGGCGAGGCACAGCATCCGGGCGGTGCCGCCCGCAGCGGGCGCCCCCGTCACGCCGCCCGCGCCGATGCGCGCCGCGAACACGCCGCTCACAGCTCGGCGAGGCGCTCGAAGCCGCCGGGGGAGAGGACCGGCACGCCGTCCTGCTCCACCCATGCGTGCGCCGCGAAGCGCTCGCCGGGCGTCACGCCGAGCACGAGCCGCGCGGGGATGTCGCGCCGCGCCAGCAGGCGCAGCAGCACGAGCGACCGCACGAGGCAGCGCGAATCGGCGGGCAGCGGCGTGAGCGTGCGCGCGACAGCGCGCCCCAGCCCCCGGCCGACCGCACGCGGGTCGCCCTCCGCGGTGCGGCGCGCCCGCACGCCGCGCACGGCCGCGAGCGCCTCGGGGAAGTCCCGCCGCCACAGCAGCCGCCGCACCGACGCGTAGGCCGCGAGGATCTCGAGCGCCAGCGCCGCGCGCCGCCTCACGGCAGCGACCTCGCGTGCTCGTGCACCGCCTCGGCGAGCGCCCGCGCGCTCACGCCCGGCTGCACGTGCACGCGCGCCATCGGCACCCGGGCGGCCAGCTCGGCGCAGAGCTCGAACTGCCGCCGCAGCCGCTGGGGCGACTGGATCGACTCGTTGAACGTGTTGCCGAGCAGCAGCCGGAAGTCCGGCGCCGGCAGCGGCTCGATCGCCGCCTCGCCGGGTCGGCCGCGCGCGACGAAGTAGAAGCCGCCGAGCGGCAGCGGCCCGGGCTCGCGCTCGATCTCGAGGTAGAGCTTGCCGCTGTCGCCGAGCAGGCGGCCGACGCGGGCGAACGCCGCCCCGCCCATCGCCGCGCGCTCGGCGTGGCGCATGCAGAGGATCCCCGTGCCGGGGTGCGCGCGCAGGTCCTCGTCGATCGTCAGGACGTCGTCGCCGACGAAGCCCGCGCCCCGCAGCACCAGCTGCGCCACGAGCGAGGACTTGCCGGCGCCGCTCGGGCCGATGAGCGCGAACGCGCGGCCGTCGATCGCTACGGCGCCCGCGTGGAAGATCTCGCGGCCGAGCAGCACCGCCGCCCACGGCAGGATGCGCCCGACGAGGAAGCGCTGCCAGCTCCACGGCTCGTCCTCGGGCGGCGCGCACAGCACGCGTGCGCCGTCCTCCTCGACGAACGCCAAGCCGAAGTGCCGCGCGTACAGCCGGTAGCCGATGCCCGGCAGATGGTCGATCGAGCGCGCCGGCGTCTCGTCCTTGCCGAAGAACTCCTGCAGCAGCCGCGTCTCCGGACCGCGCCGGCGCGCCTCGATCGCGGCGGCCTCGACGACCTCGACGCGCGTGCGCGGCGCGTCCGCCGGCACCTCGCCCGCGGGCAGGCCGGGCGCCTCGAAGGAGCCCTCGATCGCGATCCCGAAGGCGGCCGAGCGCCAGCGCGGATGCGCGGCCGGCCGCGGCGCGAGCTCAGCCGGCGTCGCGCTCATGGATCTCCACCAGCTCGCGCTCGGCGAGCGCGCGCAGCAGCCCCAGGACGTCCTCGGACACGCGCCCCGGCGGCGCGCCCGTGCGCTCGGCGATGGCGCGGGCGACCTGCTCGGGCGCCGCGCCGGCGGCGAGCGCGTCGAGGATCTCGTCGGCCGTCGCGTTGAGGCCGTGGTACTGCCCCGTGCGCAGGTTCAGCGCGATCGACTCCTCCGCGAAGCGGCGGCGCACGACGTGCTCGGGGATCGCCACGCGGGCGCGCAGGAGGGGATCGTCCATGATCGTCTCCACGCTCAGTACTCGATGATCGTCCCGCGGCGGCGCCCGCGCCGGACCGCGCCGCGCAGCGCCAGCAGCGCGAGCGGCATCAGCACCAGCGGGAAGCCGACGAGCTTGGTGACGTCGAGCCACGCCGGATCGGGCAGCGGCGTGCCGACGACGAGGTTGCGCAGCAGGTCGACGCCGGGCGTGAACGGCTGCACGTCGGACGCCCAGCGGATCCATCCGGGCAGCAGCGTCACGGGGAAGTAGACGCCGGCCAGCAGCGTCACGCCGGTGATCACGAACGTCGATCCGGCGTTGGTCTGCTTGAAGAGCACGACCGCGGCCGTCATCAGCAGGCCGAAGGGCGCGAACGCGAGCGCGCCGAGCATCCCGACCGGGATGCCGAGCAGCACCTCCGGCCAGCGCAGGTGCATGCCGAAGACGGCCGCGGCGTAGACGAGCGAGACCGTCGCGGTGGCGAACGAGATCGCCAGCGGGAACAGCAGCAGGCTGAAGATGCTGCGCACCGCGCCGAACGGCGAGAGCACCATCCGCTCGAACGTGCCTGCCAGCAGCTCCGCGCGCAGCGTCGCGATCGGCATCGACAGCGTCGAGGTCAGCAGCGAGAAGACCACGACGCCGACCACGACGAACGCGTAGTAGTCGTCCGGGGAGCCGATCCGGTCGGAGTGGACCAGGCGCGAGACGTAGTAGAAGAGCGTGAGCGTGACGACCGTCGCGAAGACCGTCGTGACGAAGCGCATGCGGTAGCTCAGGAAGAGCGCGAGGTCGCGGCGGAAGACCCCGCCCGCGGCGCCGGCGTATGCGAGCGCGCGGCTCACAGCGCCGGCACCATCGCGCCGCCCTGCACCAGGTGGCGGCGGTCGAAGGGGATGCCGGCGTCCTCCGAGCGCGGCGCGCACACGACCGCGGCGCCGCCGCGGGCGGTGAGCTCGGCGACGGCGGCCGCGACCAGCTCAGCGCCCTCGTCGTCGAGCGACGTGCGCGGCTCGTCGAGCAGCGCGACGTCCGGGTCGTGCAGGAACGCGAGCGCGAGGCGCACGCGCTGGCGCTGGCCCATCGAGAGGCGGTCGACGCGCTTGCCGCACAGCTCGTCGAGCGCGAAGCGCGCCCGCGCGCGCTCGCAGGCGTCGCGCCGCCGCGCGCGCGGGATCAGCGCCAGGCGCGCCCAGAAGTCCAGGTGCTGCTCGACCTTCAGCCGCCCGTAGAGGCCGCTGTTGCCGGCGGACAGGAAGCCCACGCGCGCGTGGAAGGCGGTGCGGTCGCGCTCGGGGTCGAGGCCGTCGAGCCGGACGCTCCCGCCGTCGGCGAGCAGCAGGCCGGCGGCGATCCGCAGCAGCGTCGTCTTGCCCGCGCCGTTGCGCCCGGTGATCGCGACCGTCTCGCCCGCGCGGACGGTCAGGTCGACGCCAGCGAGGACCGGCTCGGGCGTTCCCGGCCAGCGCTTGGCGATGCCGTGCAGCTCGAGCAGCGGCGCGCCGGCGGCCTCGGCCCCGGGGAGCGCTGCAGGCTGTTCGATCGTGACGGCCATCGCCTCACGACGCCGCGGGCAGCTGCGCCGCCAGCTTCTCGAAGGCCGCGAGCGCCTGCGCGACGACCTGGTCCATGTTCAGGTACTGGTAGCGCGCCAGGCGCCCGACGAACGTGACGTCCGGCAGGTCCTCGGCGAGCGTCGCGTAGCGGCGGTAGAGCTCCCTCGTGTCGTCGCGGGGGATGGGGTAGTAGGGGTCGCCCTCGCTGCGCGGGTACTCGACCGCGAGCGTCGTGCTGTCGTGCACCTGCGCGGTCATGTGGCGGAACTCGGTGATGCGCGTGTACGGCACGTCCTCGCCGGGCTCGTTGACCTGCGCGCACGGCTGCACGAGGGCGCCGTCCGGCGTCGGCACGTTGCGCAGCTCGAACTCGAGCGAGCGGTAGGGCAGCGCCCCGAAGCGGCGCCCGAAGAAGCCGTCGATCGGGCCCGTGAAGACGAGGTGGTCGTGCTCGACGTCGCCCACGAGGTCGAACCAGTCGGCGTTGAGCACGACGTCGATCCGCTCGTCGTCGAGCATGCGCTCGAACATCGCCGTGTAGCCCTCGGCCGGCATGTTCTGGAAGGCGTCGGTGAAGTAGCGGTCGTCGGTGTTCGTCCGCACAGGGATGCGCGCGCAGACCGAGGCGTGCAGCTCCGAGGGGTCGCGCTGCCACTGCTTGCGCGTGTAGCCGCGGAAGAAGCGCTCGTAGAGGTCGCGGCCGACCTTCGCGACGACGGCGTCCTCGCTGGTCTCCAGCCGCTCGCGCGGCTCGGCGCGCGAGGCAAGGAAGGCCTCCATCTCGGCCTCGTCGCGCAGCGAGAGCCCGTAGAGCTCGTTGACCGTCGTGCGGTTGATCGGGATCGGCAGCAGCTGCTCGCCGACGCGCGCGAGCACGCGGTGCTCGTATGGCAGCCAGTCCGTGAACTGCGAGAGGTACTCGACGACCTTCTCGGAGTTCGTGTGGAAGATGTGCGGGCCGTAGCGGTGGACGAGCACGCCGTGCTCGTCGCGGTAGTCGTACGCGTTGCCGGCGATGTGCCCGCGGCGGTCCACCACGAGCACGCGCTGCCCGAGCTGCGTCGCCAGACGCTCGGCCATGATGGTGCCCGCGTAGCCCGCGCCGACGACGACGGTGTCGTAGCGATCGATCAAATGCCCTCCCCCGTGTGCATTCCTCGAGGACAGGAACGACGGGAGCGGCGATTTCTGGCGGCTCAGCGCGCGATGCGCCGGAGTGCGTCCTCGGGCGTGCCGACCATGTCCTCGGTCGAGCCGACCACGCGCGCGGGGATTCCGACCGCGATCGACCGGTCGGGAACCGCGCCTTTCACGACGCTTCCAGCGCCCACGATGCAGTGCTGCCCGATGTCGGCGCCGCGGAGCACCGAGACGCGCTCGCCGATCCAGCTGCCGCGGCCGATCCGAACCGGCGCCGTGCGCTGCGGGTACCAAACCGGGTTGCCGACCGGGCCCATCGTGTGGTCGGAATCGTAGATCGAGGTCCATGCCGCGATCAGCACGTCGTCCTCGATCACGACCGACTCGGCCGCCGAGATCGTCACGTGGTGGCGCAGCACGGCGCCGTTGCCGATCCGCAGGACCGCGCCTTCGCGGTCGAGCGCTGGGTCGCCGATCTCGAACCACGCTCCCTGCGAGATCCAGACCCGGTCGCCGATCGCCATGCGCTCGGGGCGGAAGACCCAGTCCGGGCGATAGAGGATCGAACCGCGGCCGAAGGCGTGCATGCGGGCTCGCCAGTAGGGCGCGACGAGCCGCCCCCGTACCGCGAAGCGCAGGTACGGGCTGAGCAGCCCTCCGTGTCGACGCACAGCCTCCCTCATGTCTCTGGCGCCACCGACCGGAGCATCTCGGCGTAGCGCGGCGCGAGCGTATCCCAAGAGAAGCGCTCGTACGCCGCTTCGTGACGTCGTCGCTGCGCCGGCTCGGAGCGGTCGTGCGAGCGCGCGCCACCGAGCCACTCGGCCACGGCGCGGGGCTGGCGCAGGTCGGCGACGTCGCCTTCGTCGCCCAGGACCCAGCGCATCACCGGATGCTCGTGTGCGAGCACCGGCAGCCCGTGCCCGAGCGCCTCCACCAGCACCCGCCCGAAGCTCTCCCACAGCGAGGTGAGCACGAACGCGTCCGCCGCGCGCAGCTGCTCGCCGACCGCTGCGGGGGCGACGCTGCGGATGTCGTGCCCGTCGGACCCCAGCCGTTGTGCCGCCAGGGCGCGCAGCGGCGGCGTCTCGCGCTCGGCGTGCCCGATCAGGAGCAGATACGGGCGCGGCGCGGGCATGCGGGCGATCTCCTCGATCAGATAGCCGATCCGCTTGTGGCTGTCATTGAGCGCGGCGACGCTGATGACGACGCGCCGCTCCGTGGGCAGCCCGAGCCGGGCGCGCAGCGCGCGTCGCTCGTGCTCGCCGAGCGGCTTGAACGGCGGCAGGACGACCCCCAGGGGCAGGACGACCTGGCGCTCGGCGGGCTCGCCGAGCGCGACGGCGTAGTCGCGGGCGCCGGGCATGAACTGCTGGACGAGATCGAGGTGCCCGTAGCCCTGCGCGACTGCGCCGCCGTTGCAGAGCACGAGCCGGAAGCGGCCGCCGACCCGCCGGCGCCAGGCACCGAGGACGCGCCCCAGGTGCCATTCGCTGAAGTAGACGACGTCCGGCGGGCGCTGCACCAGGCGCGGGAGCAGCGAAGCGGCGTAGCTCAGGTGCTCGACGACGAACGGCTCGCGCAGGCGGCCGCGCGCGAGCGCGCGCGCGACGGCGCTGTCGCGCAGCAGTGTCGGGATCGAGCGCTCCTGCGGCGCGCTCGGGCCGGAGCCTTTGACCAGCTCGATGCGCAAATCGTCGCGGTTGCGCAGCGCCTCGAAGCACTCGCGCGCGAACGTCTCGAAGCCCCGCCGCGCATGGTCGAGGCCCGGACAGGCGAGCCACACGAGCGGCGCCATGGCGGCGGCAGATTACAGTGCGCGCGGGCCGGCGACCGAAGCTCCCCTCGAGATCAGCGTGATCGTGCCGGCCCGCAACGCGGCCGACTCACTGGCTCGCGCGCGCGGGCTATGCGGCGCGCGTCGCGGGCTCGACCGGGTCGGAGCTGGAGCGCGCGCGCTGAGGGGCGCGGCGGAGCAGGTAGCTGAGCATCTCGGCGACGAGCGCCCGCTCGAGCACCCAGGTCGCAACGCCCGCAGCAGCCCAGTAGAGGACGAGCTCGGCCACGACGCGCCCCGCGGAGCGGTGCGGCCCGGCCAGGACGCGGACGAGCGCGATCAGGGCCGCCGCCGGAACGGTCGGCGCGATCGCGCGCAGCATCTGCCTGATGACGCCGAAGCCGTGGAAGAGCCGGCGCATGTACCAGCCGCGCAGCGCGATCTGCACGCAGGTCGTGGCCGCGAAGCCGGCGGCGTATCCGGCCACGCCGAAGGCGTACATCCCCGGCACTGCGACTGCGAAGAACACGACGAGCTGCGTCAGCGACGCGACGAAGAGGGGCTTCGTCCGGTTCACCGCGCGCATGAACATCTGCCAGTTGAAGGCGACCTGGCCGAGGCCGCTGGTGAGCGCGAACGCGATGAGGATGCCGGTCGCCGGCCGCCAGCGATCCCCGAGGACGAAGTGGATCGCGTCGCGGGCGAACAGGGCGACGGCGACCGCGAACGGGGCCGCCCACATGAGCGCGATGCGGTTGGACTTCACGAACGTCTCCGCCAGCACGTCGACGCGGTGCACGACCGCGCAGATGGCCGGATAGATCGTCTGGCTCACGATCGCGTCGGCGCGGTCGGCGAAGGTGGCGATGTTGGTCGCGAGGCCGATGATGCCGATCCCGGCGAGCCCGACGGTATGGCTCGCGACGATCAGCGAGCCCTGCACGACTACGAGGCCGCTGATCCCGCTGCCGAAGAGCGGGAGCGAGAACGAGGCGTACTCGCGCAGGGTGCCGCGGTCGAAGCGGAGGCGCAGCCTGTACGGGCAGGTTGCCGAGCAGACCAGCCCGCCGGCGGCGCTCCCTGCGACCGCTCCGACGACCATTCCCCAGTAGCCCGCGCCGCTCGCCACGAGCACGATCGTCAGCACGGAGGTGACCACGGGGTCGATCGCCGTCAGCGTGCGCTGGCGCGCGTACTGCATGCGGCGGTAGGGGATCCAGGCGGGCGCCTCGAAGGCGCTGAGGACGACGCTCAGCGCGAGCACCATCCCCGGCGCGACGATCTGCCCGTGCCCGTAGACGAACCCGTAGACGGGCAGGACGCCGACCACCAGCAGGAAGAACGCCACCGAGAGGCCGAGCTCGAGCGTGAAGGCCTTCTGGAACGCCCGCTCCTGGTCGGGCTCGTTCTGCTGGATGTACTTGTCGGCGACGCCGATCGCCTTGACGAAGCTGAGCGTGATCAGCGTCGTGATGATGATTCCCCAGAGCCCGTACTCGGCCCGCGTCAGCCACGCGGCGATTGCGAGCCGTTGCACCGTGCCCAGCCCGGCGAGGCCCAGCTGGAATCCCGAGTTGACGAGCGTCCCGCGCGCCGTGTGACTGCGCAGGCTCTCCACGTGTGGATCGAGCCGCCCGGGGTCGATCA
>DASTWP010000164.1:0-4405 GCA_035765835.1 Solirubrobacteraceae bacterium | reverse complement strand
CGTAGTCGGTCGACACGTGCACGATCCGGGCGCCGGCGGCGTCCGCCGCGCGCGCGAGCTCGCCCGCGCCCGTGCCGTTCACGGCCAGTGCCTGCTCCTCGTGCTCCTCGGCGCCGTCGACGTCGGTCCACGCCGCGCAGTTCACGATCGCGCGCGGCTGCGATCCGGTGAGGACCTCCCGGACGGCGGCCGCGTCGGTGACGTCGAGCGCCGAGGAGTCGAGCGCCACGACGTCGTGCCCGAGCCGCGCCGCGACCGCGGCGACGGCCTGGCCGAGCATCCCGCCCGCCCCGGTGACGAGCAGCCTCACGGGATCCCGATCTCCGAGTTGTCGCCGACGAGGAAGCGGTAGGCGCGCGGCTGGCGCGCGCGGCGGCCGACGTTGACGTCGCGGCCGAGCAGCGAGGACTCCAGGCGCCCGTCGAGATCGCGCACGGATGCGCCCGTGAGCAGGATCGAGTGCTCGACCTCGGCGCGCTCGATGCGGCAGCCCTCGCCGACGGCCGTGTACGGGCCGACGTAGCAGTCGATCAGGTGCGCGCCCGCGCCGATGATCGCGGGCCCGCGCACGGAGCAGCGCTCGAGGAGCGCGCCCGCCTCGACGATCACGCGGCCGCCGACCTCGGACTCGACGAGCTCGCCGTCGATGCGCGTCGCGATCGTGTCCAGCACGAGGCGGTTGGCCTCGAGCATGTCCTCGAGCCGCCCTGTGTCCTTCCACCAGCCCTTGACCACGTGCGGCTCCACGCGCGCGCCGGCGTCGACGAGGTGCTGGATCGCGTCGGTGATCTCGAGCTCGCCGCGCGCGCTCGGGGCGATCGCGCGGGCCGCGTCGTGGATCGCGGCGGTGAACATGTAGACGCCGACGAGCGCGAGGTCCGTCTTGGGTTCCGCGGGCTTCTCCGCGAGCGCCGTGACGCGCCCGTCGCGCAGCTCGGCGACGCCGTAGTGCTCGGGGTCGGGCACCGGCGTCAGCAGGATCAGCGCGTCGGGCTCGTTCGTGCGGAACGCGCCCACGAGGTCCTCGATCCCGCCCTGGAGCAGGTTGTCGCCGAGGTACATCACGAACGGCTCGGCGCCGAGGAACGGCTCGGCGGTCAGCACGGCGTGCGCGAGGCCCGCCGGCTCGTCCTGGACGATGTAGGTGATCCGCACGCCGAAGGCCGAGCCGTCGCCGGCGGCCGCGCGGATCTCATCGCCCGTCTCGGGGGCGATGATGATCCCGACCTCCTCGATGCCCGCCTGCGCCATCGCGTCGATGCCGTAGAAGAGCACCGGGCGGTTCGCGACCGGCACGAGCTGCTTGGCGCTCGTGTGCGTGATCGGGCGCAGGCGCGTCCCGCGCCCGCCCGAGAGGATCAGACCCTTCAGCCGCTCCATCGAGGCGTGGAGGCTATCTCGTCACAATTCGACGCCATGGCGCGCATCGAGCTTCCCGAGGAGGAGATCGTCCGGCTCTTGCGCGCGAGCGCGATCGCGTCGCTGCGGCCCGAGAGCAGCGAATACGAGCGTGAGCGGGCCGTCGCCACCGCGCGCACGGCGCTGGACGCCCTCTGCGGCCTCGAGGAGCGCGCCGGGCTCGATGCCGCGTATTCCGTGCTGCGCGCCCTTGTGCCGCGCGATCTGCGCGCGCTCGCACTGCTGATGGTGGTCGAGCTCGGCGGGGTGGGCTGGAGGCCGCCGCCCTTCCCGGAGGGTTGAGGCCTCAGTAGACGCCGCCGAGCTTGCGGTGGTCCCACGTGGCGCGGGAGCGCTCGACGAACTGGAGCGCGACGCGCTTGGGCGCCTGCGCCGCCACCATCGCGCGCACGTCCTCGCCGACCTCGCCGCGCTCGTCGCCCGCGTAGCGGCCGAAGATCTGCGTGCCCAGCTGCGCGACCGCGTCCGTGTCGCGGTGAAGGCGCGTGTCGCACTCGAGCATCACGCCGCGCAGCAGGTGGTACTCCTCGCCGGCCTCGACCTGCAGCGTCGCCCGCGGGTCGCGCTCGAGGTTGCGCACCTTCTGCGACTTGGCGAACGTCCAGGCCCAGAGCTCGGCCGCGCCGCCGGGGCCGGTCTCGCGCAGCACGTACCACAGCGGCATCAGGTGCGGCCAGCCGTCGCGGCCGTTGGTGGCGCAGATCACGGTGCGCTGCTCGCGCAGGAACGCGAGCGCCTCCTCGTCGCTCATCCGGATCTGCGCGCGCCGGCTCACGGGCGGCACGCTACCTGTGCGTGCCGCCCGTGGCGTGGCCGGGTGCTACCTGTGGCCCTGCAGGCGCGGCCGGTCGCGCAGCAGCACGAGGCGCCCGCGCTTGTCGACCACCCGCAGGTGCAGCGTCACGCGCGAGGTCACGCGGTTGCTGTTGAGGTTCCCGAGGTAGTCGAACTCGAGCGCGCGGGTCGTGAGGTTCACCGGCAGGATCAGGGTGAGGGCCCCGCCCGGCCGCGAGCGCAGGCCCGTCTTCACGAGATGGCGCTTGCCCTCGACGATGTGGATCAGGCGGATCCTCGCGCCGACGATCGGCTTGCCCTTGCAGCTGATGAGCCGGCCGCGCGTCACGATGCGCTTGCCGAACGGCGTCGTGAAGGTCCGCTTGCGGTTCTTCACGAAGAACATCGTGATGTGGCCGCAGCCGCCGTTCTTGCCGTTGGGCTTGAGCGTGACCGCCTCGACCTTCTGCTGCGGCGCAGGCGTCGTCACGGTCTGGGTGACCGGTGGCGGCGGAGGCGACGCGACCGTCTGCGTCTGGGTCTGGGTCTGCGTCTGGGTCTGCGTCTCGGTCTGCGTCTGCGTCTGCGTCTCGGTGGTGGTTTGGGTCTGGGTGACCGTCGGCACGACCGGCGGCGAGCAGACGTCGCCGCTGTAGCCGACGCGCGCCTCGCCTAGGACCAGGTCGACGAGCGGGCCGCCGGCCTCGAGGAGCGTCAGGTGCAGCGCCTGCTGGTCGAGCGAGCTCCCGTCGGGTGCCTTCGTCGCCTTGTCGACGTCGAAGGCGATCACCTGCGCCAGCGGCGCAAGTGCCTGGCTGAGTTGCTGCAGCCCGTCGTCGATCGGGATGTCGTTGCCGTTGACGTTGATGCCGACGAGCGTCGAGTCCCCGGTCAGCTGAGGCGAGCCGTCCACGCACGTCCCCTTCGCGTTCGAGACGGCGAGCTTGACCGTCAGGTCGAGGCCCCCGCCTCCAGGCGGCAGCAGCAGGTGGAGGTTCTCCACGGTGCCGTTCGACGTCGCGGTCTGCTGGTAGGACAGCGCGGGCGCCGGGTCGAGCGTCGTCACCGCCGACAGCGTGTCCGCCGTCAGCAGATCAGGAGGGATCATCAGGTCCCCCGCGAGGTCGCCCACGCCCTGCGTCTGTGCCGTGCAGGGCGTGCCGCCGGCGTGGATCGGGTCGATCCGGGGCGTACCGCCGATCGACAGGTTGACGGGGCTGGCGTAGCAGTTCCACGCCGCCGGCGGGGCGTCCGCCCCCGACGCGGCGCCCGGGCCGCCGATCGCCACCGCGCTGCCGGCACCTCCGGCCAGCACCGCGCAAACACCGAGCGCCCGTAGCGCCCGGCTCCGAATGATTCCCCTGCTCATGTCCCCTGCATCCTTTCCGGGCCTCCCCGGCCCTCGGATCCTTCCGTGCTCACCCGCGGCCCGCGGGCCGGGACTGCCGCTTCCGGCGGCTTCCCGGCCCGGGCCGCGGGGGCTTGTCAACTCAGTGGCGCTGCAACCTCCTGCGCAGCGACAGCGTCACGTCGCGTCCGAGCCTGTCGATGACCCGCAGTCGCAGCGTCCGCCGGGACGTCACGCGCGCGCTCGTCAGGTGGGCGCGGTAGTCGAACTCCAGGTGCCGCGTCGTCAGGTTCAGCGGCTCGATCAGCGTGAGCCTGCCGCCGCCGCGCGACTTCATGCCGGTCTTCAGCAGGTGGCGCTTGCCGTTGATGATGTGGACGACGTCGATCTTCGCGCCGATGATCGACTTGCCCTTGCAGTTGACCAACCTGCCGCGCAGGACCGTCCGCCTGCCGAATCTCTGCGTGAACGACGTCCTGTGGTTGCGCTCGAAGAACATCGTCAGGTGCGCGCAGGTGCTGCCGTTGCGGCCGTTGAGCGGGTTGCTCTTGGCCTGGACGGCCTCGACGACCTGCGTCAGCGTCTGGCTGCCGACGACCGGGACGCACTTCAGCGTCGAGTCGAGCGCGAAGCCCGCCGGGCACGGCTGCTTCTGGGGATTGCAGACCTCGCCGTTGGCGCCGACCTTCGCCTCGCCTAGGACCAGATCCAGCACCGGGGCCTGGTTGGCCTGGTTGATGATGCTGATGTGCAGCGCCCGCTGCGTCAGCGAGCTCGCGTCCTTGATCTGCTCGTCGGCCTTGATCGTGATCAGCTCGCCGAGCGGTTGCAGTCCCTGGCTGAGCTGCTGCACGACCTGGTCGA
>DASTWP010000163.1:0-9516 GCA_035765835.1 Solirubrobacteraceae bacterium | reverse complement strand
TGCGGGCGGTCGCCGGCGCCGGCGACGATCGCTCCACCGCCCGCGACCGCAGCGGCCGAGGCGGCGATCGCCGCGATCTTCCCCGCCGACGCCGCGTCGGCGAGCGCCTGGCCGCGGACGAGCGCGGAGGCGGCGCGCTCGTGCAGCCCGTGGCCGACCGCATCGAGCAGGCGGCCGGCGCCGGCCGCGACACGGTCGAGCAGCGAGCCGCCACCTGCCGGCAGGCCGCCCGCGAGCGCGAGGCCGGGCAGCACGAGCGCCAGCGGGCGCGCCGCGTCGTGCAGCTCGCGCACAGCCGCCCGGCAGCCGCCGCAATGGCGCAGATGGGCGCGGAGCTCGACAAGCTGCTCGGGCAGCGCCTCGCCGTCCACCATCGCGGAGAGCGCGGGCGCCAGGCGACGGCACTCCTCGCCGGACTCGATGCCCGCATATGTGGCGAGGAAGCTCGCGCGGCCCTCCGCCAAGCACCGGTTCACCTTCGTGTACGTCCACGAGGTCTCCTCGCAGATCTCCTGGTAGCTGCGCCCCTCCGCGCGCAGCCAGAGCGCCCGCACCTCCTGCGGCTTGAGCCGCCGCAGCGCCTCCGCCGACCGCGCCACCCGCTCGGCGCTGATCGCCTGCTCCTCCGGGGAGGGCGCCGTGCGGGACTCGAGCGCCTCGAGTTGCGCCTCCTCCCCGCCGACGAGCTTCTGGCGCTGGCGGCGGACCGCCATCGCCTCGTGCTTGCAGACGGTGTAGAGCCAGCTCGGCGCGCGCTCGGGGTCGAGCCGGTCGGCGTTGCGCAGGAAGATCTCGAGCGCTCGCTGGTAGGCGTCGAAGGCGTCGTCGGCGCAGAGCGAGTGGCGGCGCGCGACGCGCAGCAGCGGCTCCGCGTGGTCGCGGATCGTCGCGAGCACGAGCTGCTCTGCGGCATGCGGTGGCGAGGACGGCCGTGGCGGGGCCGCCGCGAGGGTGCTGTCGGACATCGGGCTCCCAGAGGGGGTCGGTTGCGAGTGGCCGGGGTGCTCACCGGCGTTAGGCCGGTGATCGGACGGCTCGCCCCCTCCCGCCAGCCCGGAAACCCGCAAACAGCGGGTTTCCGCTCAGCGGATGGTCGAGAAACGGGTGCTTCGCGGCAGCGGCCGCGTCAGCTACCTGACGCGCCCGCCAGCCCGAGCGCGTGCGCGATCGCCTCGCGCCGCGCCGGGTCCGCGGCGGCCCGCGACCCTGCCGTGATCCGCTCGCCTTCCGGCCGCGACCAGTTCAGCAGCGCGAGGTCGAGCGCCTCGATCGGAGCCGAGCACGCGCGCGCGAGCGCGACGGCCCGCTCGTGCAGGTTGCGCGCGTCGCCGATGCCGAAGACGCGCTTGGCCGCGACGACCGTCGGGTCGAGCGGCTCGATCGTCAGCTGCAGGGCCCACGGGCGCATGTCGAAGAGCCCGAGATGGCCGAGCACGACGAGGAAGTCATAGCGCGGGCCGCGCGGGAAGCCGCGCATCGCCAGGCGCTCGAACGCCCGCTCGAAGCGCCGCTGCGGCGTCCACGAGGGATCGCCGGCCAGCGCGGCGGCCTGTCCCCCCTGTCGCGAGGCCCAGGCGCGGTAGGCGGCGACCGTCTCCGAGCCACGCCGCGGGTCGTGCGCCGCCCGCGGGCCCGTCTCGACGCCGTCCAGCGAGGGCACCTCGCCGCTCGCCCACGGCACGCGCGCCGCCGCGATCGCGGCGAACGGATCCTCGGCGCCCTCGAGCGGCCCGAGGTAGGAGATCAGGAAGCACAGCCATGCGGCCTCCTCGGCGTCGCCGGCGCGCGCGGCGTCCGCGTAGAGGCCCGGCGGGTCGGCCGCGAGCTCCTCCAGGCGCGCGACCGCGAACGCGAGCTCGTCCGCGAGCCGCGCCGCGTCGGCGGTCGCGTGCAGGCCCGGGACGAGATCGTGCTCGTAGCCGTCGTCAGCCGCGCGGGCGACGCGGCGCACGCGCAGGTCCGCGCCGCCGGAGCGGCGCGGCGCCGAGCGACGCTGTGAGGGGGACCGCGGCGCGCGCGGCGCCGGCGACCGCGCCGGCCGCCCCGCCGGGGCCGCCTTGCGCGAGCAGATCGGGCAACTGGCCTCGAGGCGGTTGTGGCGGCAGAACGTGGGCACCGCGGCCGCAGTCTAGGACCGCGCCGCGGCGCCCACGAGCATGAGCGAGCCTACTTGTGGCAGCGCGATGCCTTGCGGTGCTGCACCACGGCGTAGCCGGGGCGCTGCGAGCCGTCCGGGTTGATCAGGCCCGCGTCGAAGCGATCCGTCTGCGGATGCTGCGCGGGGTTGAACTGGTAGATGTAGAGCCGCGTGATGCGCTTGTTCGAGCGCGCGATCGTGAACATGCACCCGAGCGCCTTCTTCGCGCGGTCGAGGTTGTAGGGGAAGCTCGTCCCCAGCGTCACGATCCCGCCGGTCTCGGTCAGCCACACCTGGCCGCGCGGGTAGGCACGCAGCACCGCGCGCGTGCGCGAGGAGCTGAAGCGGTTGGTGTCCGAGTAGTTGTGCAGGCCGATCACCTTCGGCGTCGGCTTCGCGTACTTCAGGAACGTGCGCAGGTACTTGATCGACGGGCCGACCCTGTTCTGGTCCAGCAGGTCGATGCCGACGATCGTGTCGCCGCGGAAGACCTTGCGCGCGGCCATGTAGTACTGCGCGACGCGCTTGGGGTCGCGGCAGGTCGGCTGGCCCTGGTAGCTGCCGTCGGGCAGACGGAACTGGCAGCGGTTGACCTCGTTCCACGGCGAGATGTCCCTGACGAACGGGAACGCCTTGTGGAACTTCTTCATCTCGCGCGTGAACTCGGAGACGGACGGCTTGCGCTTCGCCTTCGAGCCGCGGTAGGAGTGCTCGAAGGAGACGAGGATGCGCTGGTGCGCGCCGCGGGCGGCCATCAGCCAGCCCTCGAGGTTGGCGCGGTCGCCGGGCGAGTCCATGACGTCGTAGGGCGTGATGTAGCGCGCGACCTTCATCTTCAGCGGCGCGAACTGCGGGTTGCTGAACGTGGAGGCCTGCTGATCGCTGACGCCGACGGTCAGGGCCTGGCCGCCGGCCGGGAAGGCGAGCGCAGCGGTGAGAATTGCGAGGGGGAGGATTCGGCGCATGGGCACAGCAACAGGCTAGCCACGCCGGAGTTGCGCGCCGGGGCGGCGCTTCGTTCAGGCCGCGTTCAGCGCGGCGACGAACAGGCGCGTCGCGAACGCGACCGCGCCCTCGACGTCCGGAGGGTCGCGCTCGACCATCCGCGAGCCCACCTCGAGCCCCGCGCCGACCATCGCGCGCGCCATCAGGTCGGTGTCGTGCGGCGGGACGACGCCGGCCGCGACCGCCGCCTCGAGGTCGGCCCGGAGCTCCTCCGTCCCGGCGCCGAGCGCCGGCTGGCCGAAGAGCGTGCGGATCGTGCCCGCGTTGCGCCGCAGCAGCTCGAACGTCAGGCGATCCTCGGCGAGGAACTCGAAATAGGCGCGGAAGCCCCCGGCGACGAACTCCTCGAGCGTGCGCGCGCTCGCGCGCGCGGCGCGCAGGCGGGCGCGGGCCTCGAGCGCCGCCTCGTCGAGCAGCGCGCGCAGCACCGCCTCCTTGTCCGGGAAGTAGTTGTAGAAGGTGCCCGCGGCGAGGTCCGTGGCGCGGACGATGTCGCGCACGCTGGCCGCGCCGAAGCCGGAGTCGGCGAAGACCACGCGCGCGGCGTCGAGGATCGCCGCGCGGTTGGCGGCCTTGGTGCGCTCGCGCCGCCCGGTCGCGGCCTCGCTCAAGCGGCGAGCTCCTGCTCGGGCGCGGCGCCCGCGCCCGCGGGCACCGGCAGCCGGAATCCCTGCGCGCGCGCCCGCTCGGCGCCCGCGCGGCGCTCCTTCTCGAGCGCGAGCAGGTAGTCGTCGAAGTCGACCTGGATCGTGTGCCGCTTGGAGGCGACGTAGCGCTTGCGCATCGCGGCCTGGTCGCGCTCGATGTCGGCGAGCAGGGCCGGCCGCGGCGGCAGCGCGTACTCGCCCTTCAGGTGGTCGGTCACCCACTGTCCCTGCGCCTCGGCCAGCGGCATGATCGCGCCCAGCGGTTGCAGCAGGCCGATGAAGAAGACATCGGGGATCTCCGGGTGGAAGACGCGCCGGAACAGCTCGATGTGGTTGTCGGGCGCCGAGATCAGCCCCTCCTCGAAGAACGGGAAGCTGATCTTGTAGCCCGTGCAGTAGACGACGATGTCGACCGGCTCGCGCGTGCCGTCGGCGAACTCGATGTCGGCGCCGTCGAGGCGCGCGATGTTCGGCTTCGGCGTGATCGTGCCGTGCTGGATGCGGTCGAGGATCCGCCCGGAGACCGTCGGGTGCGCCTGGCCGAACTCGTGGTCGGGCTGCGGCAGCCCGTAGCGGGTGAGGTCGCCGACCTGGAGCTTGATGATCGTGTGGAAGATCCGCCGGCGGATCGCGAACGGCATCCGCGGATCGTTCGGGAGCTGGTCGGAGGGCTTGCCGAAGATGTACTTCGGCACGATCCAGGCGCCGCGCCGCGCGGCGAGGAACGTGCGCTCGGCGACGTAGGAGGCCTCCACCGCGATGTCCATCGCGCTGTTGCCCATGCCGAGGATCACGACGCGCCTGCCCGCGAAGATGTCGTTGTCGACGTACGAGTGCGCGTGCATCTGCAGGCCGGCGAACGTGTCGCTGCCCGGGAACGCGGGCTCGGGCCAGCGCGGGTCCCAGTGGTGGCCGTTGGCGACGAGCAGCGCGTCGAAGCGCTCGGTCTCGCCGCCGCCGGTCGCGAGCTCCCAGCCGCCGCCGTCCAGGCGCGTGGCCCGCACGACCTTGGTCTCGAAGCGGATCGCCTCGCGGAACCCGAAGTGGTCGACGTACGCGTCGAAGTAGGCCGCGATCTGCGCGTGGTGCGGATAGTCCGGATAGGACTTCGGCATCGGGAAGTCCGAGAACTCCATGCGGTCGCGCGAGGTGTTGATGTGCAGCTGCCGGTAGGCGGCCGACATGCCGTTGGCGTTCTGGAAGACCCAGTTGCCGCCGACGCGGTCGGAGGCCTCGAAGCAGGTGAACGGGACACCGCGCTCGTGCAGCGCCTTGGCGGCCGCGATGCCCGATGAGCCGGCGCCGATGAGCGCGACGCGAGGGAGGGTGTGCATCGCGGCAGCGTAGTGCAAAGGTGACGGAGGCGTCACCTTTGGCCGATAGGCTGCCGGGATGCTCTCCACCCCGCGCGCTCTGGCCGGCCTGGCCACGGCGCTCCTCAGCGTCCTCGCAGCCGCCCCGGCCCAGGCGAAGGACTACGCGCCGACGGCGCTGAACATCATCCCCTCCGGCCAGTACGGCGGCCTGGACATCACGCCCGACACCTCGCGTCAGGCCCAGATGTACGACGGCCTCACGCCGCTGTTCGACAACGTCACGACGGCCGACCTCTTCCGCTACTTCAAGAGCGAGGCGCTGGGCCTCGGAAGCGACGGCCCGGGCAAGGCCGAGCGCGTGCCGCGCAAGGGCGTGCGGATCGTGCGCGACAGCTTCGACGTCCCCCACATCACCGGCGCCACGCGCGACGACGTGACCTGGGCGATGGGCTGGGTGCTCGAGGAGGACCGCGCGCTGCTGCTCCAGCAGGCGCGCTACCCGGCGCGGCTGTCGGCACTCGACGCCCCGAACACGCCCGGCTTCCCGCTCGTGGTCGGGCTGAAGGCGTTCACGCCGAGCAAGCAGGCCGACGCGATGATCGACCGCGCGCAGACCAGTGCGCTGCGGCACGCCGGCCGTGAGGGCCGCGCGCTGCTGCACGACATCGACGTCTACGTCCAGGGCATCAACGCGCGGCTGCGCTTCGAGAAGAGCAAGGTCAAGCCGTGGACGCGCGTCGACGTCTACGCGGTCAACGCGCTGCTCGGAGAGCTCTTCGGCCGCGGCGGCGGCGACGAGGTCCACAGCGCGATGCTGCTCGACGGGCTCGACAAGCGCCTCGGTCCCGCGCCCGGCCGCACGGTCTGGAACGACCTCACGGAGAGCCAGGACCCCGAGACGCCGACGACGCTCACGAAGCGCTTCCCCTACGGCGCCGTCCCGTCGAAGGACACCGGCAACGCGATCGTCGACGACGGCAGCTTCAAGCCGTGGCTGACGGCGGGCTCACCGCGCACGGCCCCCGCGCGCGCCGCGGCCGCGGACGAGCGCGTGCCGCACATGTCGAACTTCCTGATGGTGGGTGCGCAGCGCTCCACGACCGGCCATCCGCTGTTCGTCGCGGGCCCGCAGATCGGCTACTTCTACCCCGGCCTCACGCTCGAGATGGACGTCAAGGGCCCCGGCTTCGAGGCGCGGGGCGCAACGTCGGCGACGAACCCGGGCTCGATCCTGATCGGCCGCGGCCCGGACTACGCGTGGTCGCTGACCTCGGCCGGCTCTGACGTGGTCGACGAGTACGCCGAGACGCTCTGCGGCGCCGGCAGCACCCGCTACCGCTTCAACGGCCGCTGCCTGAGCATGGGCCGCGTGAACGCGGGCCGCGTCGGCAACGGCCCGCCGATCGTCTACCGCACGACCGTGCACGGCCCGGTCGTCGGCTACGCGACCGTCCACGGGCGGCGCGTGGCGATCGCATCCAAGCGCTCGAGCTACGGCCGCGACATCCTCTTCGAGCTGCCGTTCCGCGAGCTGACGCTGAACCAGGTGACCTCGCCGAAGACGTTCTACGCGGCGATGGCGAAGTCGCCGTTCACGTTCAACGCGGCCTACGCGGACGACAGGCACATCGCGATGTACTCGGGGGGTGCCCTGCCGCTGCGGCCGAAGGGCGTCGACCCGCGGCTGCCGACGATCGGCGACGGGCGCTTCGAGTGGCGCGGCTTCCTCGCCGCGTCGAAGCACGCGCACGGCGCCGACCCGGCGAGCGGCGTGATGGTGAACTGGAACAACAAGCCGGCGCCGGGCTTCGCCGCGGCCGACGACAACTTCAGCTACGGCTCGATCCAGCGCGTGCAGATGCTCGCGAACAACCTCGCCGCCCGCCAGCAGCACGACCTCGCTTCGGTGACCGGCGCGATGAACAAGGCCGCCACGCAGGACCTGCGCGCCGAGCTCGTGTTCCCGGTCGTCGCGCAGGTGCTCGCCGGAGCGCCGGCGCCGAACGCCCGCGACGCGCGGATGGTGCAGTTGATGGCGGAGTGGCGCGCCGAGGGCTCGAGCCGCCTGGACCGCGACGGCGACGGCAAGATCGACGCGCCGGGCGCGGCGATCATCGACGCGGCGTGGCCGCGGATCGCCGACGCGGTGCTCTCCCCCGTGCTCGGCCCCCAGCTGCCCCAGCTGAACGCGATCGCGGGCGCCGACAACAACCCGCACACCGGGTTCACCGGCGGGCGCGTGGCGTACGTCGACAAGGACCTGCGCACGCTGCTCGGGCAGCCGGTGCAGGGCGCGTTCAAGACGCGCTTCTGCGGCGACGGCGACCTCGCGGTCTGTCGCGCGGCGCTGTGGAACGCGATCGACCAGGCCGGCAACGAGCTCGCAGCCGCGCAGGGGCCGAGCCCGGACGCCTGGCGGGCCGACGCGAACGCCGAGCGCATCCACTTCGCGCCGGGGCTGCTCCAGACGACCATGCGCTACACGAACCGCCCGAGCGGGATCCAGCAGGTGATCTCGTTCGACGGCCATCGCGCGAGGCGCTGAACGCGGCGGCGGCGCGCCGGGGGTAGGGTGCGCCGCCATGAACCGCCAGTGGCTGCTCGCCTCCCGCCCGCAGGGGATGGTCTCCCCCGAGAACTTCGAGTGGCGCGAGGCCGACGTGCCCGAGCCGGGCGAGGGGCAGGCGCTCGTGCGCAACCTCTACCTCTCGCTCGACCCGGCGATGCGCGGCTGGATGAGCGACGCACCGAGCTACGTGCCGCCCGTCGGCATCGGCGAGGTGATGCGCGGCGGCTGCGTCGCGCGCGTGGAGCGCAGCAACGACCCCGAGCTCGCGGAGGGCAGTCTCGTCGCCGGCATGTTCGGCTGGCAGGACTACGCGCTCACCGGCGGCGAGGGCCCGCTACGCCCGAGCCGGATCCCCGACGGGGTGGAGCCGGCGCTCGCGCTCGGCGCGCTCGGCATGACGGCGCTGACCGCCTACTGGGGCCTCGCGGAGATCGGCAAGCCGCAGCCGGGCGAGACCGTCGTGGTCTCGGCCGCCGCCGGGGCGACCGGGTCGGTCGTCGGCCAGATCGCGAAGATCCGCGGCTGCCGCGTGATCGGGATCGCGGGCGGGCCCGAGAAGTGCGCGCTGCTCACCGGCGAGCTCGGCTTCGACGGTGCGATCGACTACCGCTCGGAGAAGGTCGCGGCGCGTCTGCGCGAGCTGTGCCCGGACGGCATCGACGTCTACTGGGACAACGTCGGCGGCGAGATCCTCGAGGCGGCGCTCGCGAACCTCGCGATGCACGCGCGGATCGTCATCTGCGGGGCGATCTCCCAGTACAACGCCGAGACGCCGCCCGGCGGCCCGCGCAACTACATGAACCTGCTGGTGAAGCGCTCGCGGATGGAGGGCTTCCTCGTCTTCGACTACGCGGCGCGCAACGGCGAGGCGCTCGCCGAGCTCGTGCCGTGGGTCACGGAGGGCAAGGTGCGCCAGCCGGCGGACGTCCGCGACGGGCTCGAGAACGCGCCCGCGGCGCTCCTCGACCTCTTCGAGGGCCGCAACAGCGGCAAGCTGATGGTCAGGATCGCGAGCTAGCCGGCACGCCCGGCCCGACGTGCAGCGGCGGCCCTTCGGGGCCGTCGTCGGCGGGCTCGACGTTGCCGCTGCGGATCTCGACGTCGTCGCCGAGCGAGCGCAGGTAGCGGTCGGCCATCCGCGCCGCCTGGCGGCCCTCGTTGATCGCCCAGACGATCAGCGACTGGCCGCGGCGCGCGTCGCCGGCGGCGAAGACGCCGGGCACGCTCGTCTCGTAGGTCGGCGCCTTGACGTTGCCGCGGGCGTCGAGCTCCACGCCGAGGCCCTCGACGAGGCCCTCGTGCTCGGGGTGCAGGAAGCCCATCGCGAGCAGCACGAGGTCGGCCTTCAGCTCGCGCCCGGTGCCGGCGACGGGGCCGAACGGCGGCGCATCCTCGGCCTGCGCGATGTGCTGGGCGGTGACGCGGCCGTCCTGCCCGCTGAAGTGCGTCGTGGTGATCGAGAAGTCCTGCTCGCCGCGCTCGACCGCGCGCGCCTCCTCCATCGCGTAGGAGAGGCGGAACTTCGCGGGCCACAGCGGCCACGGCGTGCGGTCGTCCGGTCGCCTCGCCGGCGGCTCGGGCAGCAGCTCGAGCTGCGCGACGCTCGCGGCGCCCTCGCGGATCGCGTTCCCGACGCAGTCGGCGCCGGTGTCGCCGCCGCCGATCACCACCACGTGCTTGTCCTTCGCCGTGATCGGCGTGGTGGGCGGGTGGGACGGGTCCGCGACCCAGCGGTTGCGCACGTAGAGGTACTCCATCGCGAAGTGCACGCCGTCCAGCTCGCGGCCCGGCACCGGCAGGTCGCGCGGCACGCGTGAGCCGATCGCGAGCACGACCGCGTCG
>DASTWP010000162.1:0-5381 GCA_035765835.1 Solirubrobacteraceae bacterium | reverse complement strand
AGATTCCCCACTGCTGCCTCCCGTAGGAGTCTGGGCCGTGTCTCAGTCCCAGTGTGGCTGATCGTCCTCTCAGACCAGCTACGCATCGAAGCCTTGGTAGGCCGTTACCCCACCAACAAGCTAATGCGCCGCGGGCCCATCCCGATGCGGAGGCCGAAGCTTCCTTTCCTCACACCTCTCATGAGGTGCGAGCACATTTGGTATTAGCCCGGGTTTCCCCGGGTTGTCCCAATCATCGGGGCAGGTTACCCACGTGTTACTCACCCGTTCGCGGCTCTGCCCCAGGGCAAGCCCTGGTTCGTCGCTCCACTTGCATGTGTTAAGCACGCCGCCAGCGTTCGTCCTGAGCCAGGATCAAACTCTCCGTGAAGAACTGCATTGCCCACGGACGCGAACGCCCGCAGACCTCACAAAGAGCTGTCATGGACCATGTGCGCCGCCGAGTACACCAAGGCGACGCGATCTATGACGGGTCAATCTCAGGTCCGCCATCCCGGCTAGGCGATGGCGGATCGAACCTGGACGCACACCTCGGCCGAGGGATCGGCCAAGGGTGTGCACGCTGTTGAGTTTTCAAAGACCGCCGCGCCCGGACCGGGAAGGGGACTCCTTCTCAAGGGGACGCGCCTCGGGCAGGGCTCGAGGGCGGACCGAGCAGTATAGCCGCGTTTCGGGCCCGCTCCAAGGACCGGAGTCCGTCGAGCGGCCCGGGCGGCAGCCCGGCGGCGCGGGACTGTAGCAGGCGCTCTCAGCCCAGCACCGTGACCGAGACCGTGCGGTCACGCGGACGGTCGTCGAAGTCGAGCAGCACGAGCTGCTGCCAGGTGCCGATCGCGAGCTCGCCGCCGACGATCGGCACGGTCTCGGAGGGCCCGATCAGGGCCGCGCGCAGGTGCGCGTGGGCGTTCGTGTCATGGTTGCGCACGTTGTGCTCGTAGGAGCCCTCGCGCGGGACCAGGCGCTCGAGCAGCTGCTGGAGATCGGCGACGCCGCCCGGCTCGTACTCCATCGTCGTGACGGCGACGGTCGAGCCGACGGCGAAGACGACGACCGCGCCCGTCTGGACCTCGGAGCGATGCACGACGGAGCGCACGCCCTCCGTGACGTCGACGATCTCGCCGTCGCCGTGCGTGGAGAGGCGCAGGATGCCGGCGTGGACGCTCACGCGCGCGCGCTCATCCGCGGGCGCGCAGCCGCCGGAACTGGCGCTTGCCGACCTGGAGCACGCGGCCGTCGAGCCGCTCCGCCGGGACGTCGAGGTCGCCGGCCCCGAGCGCCTCGCCGTCGAGCTTCACCCCGCCCTGCTCGAGCAGCCGCCGCGCCTCCGAGCGCGAGAGGCCGAAGCCGCCCGCGAGCAGCGCGGGCATGTGCACCGCGCCGTCCTCGCCCAGCGCGCCGTCGGCGTCGAGCTCCTCGACCTCGTCGGGCAGCTCGTGGCGCACGACCACGCGCTCGAAGTGATGCGCGGCCGCCTCGGCGGCGTCGGCGCCGTGGAAGCGCTCGACGATCGCGCGCGCGAGCGCGTGCTTAGCGTCGCGCGCAGACGTGCCTTCCGGCGCGGGCTCGAAGCCGAGCAGCGCGACCCACGTCGCGATCGCCTCGTCGGGGATCGACAGCGTGCGCCCGTACATCTCCTCCGGGGCCTCGCGCACCCCGATGTGGTTGCCGAGCGACTTGGACATCTTCTCGGCGCCGTCGAGGCCGGGCAGGATCGGCACGGTCAGGATCGCCTGCTCCGGCACGCCGTAGGCGCGCTGCACGTCGCGGGCGAGCAGCAGGTTGAAGGTCTGATCGGTCCCGCCGAGCTCCACGTCGGCCTTCACGGCCACCGAGTCGTAGCCCTGCAGAAGCGGATAGAGCAGCTCGAGCACGGAGATCGGCGCCCCGCCGGCGAAGCGCCTGGCGAAGTCGTCGCGCTCGAGCAGCTGCGCGACCGTCGTCGTGCGCGCCAGCCGGAACAGCTCTTCCATCCGCATGTCGAGCCACTCGGAGTTGAAGCGCAGCTCGAAGCGGTCCGGGTCGTCGAGCAGGACCTGGAAAGCCTGCTCGCGGTAGGTGCGCGCGTTGGCGTCGATCTCCTCGCCGGAAAGCACCGGCCGCGTCGTCGAGCGGCCGCTGGGGTCGCCGACGCGCGCGGTGAAGTCGCCGACGATCAGCACGACGCGGTGCCCGCGGTCCTGGAACTCGCGCAGCTTCTGGAGCACCACCGTGTGGCCGAGGTGGATGTCCGCCGTCGTCGGGTCCAGGCCCAGCTTCACGCGCAGCCGGCGGCCCTCGCGGGCGGCCTCGCCGAGCTTGCGCTCGAGCGCCCCCTTCGGCAGCGAATCGACCGCGTTGCGCTCCAGGAACGCGGCGTCAGAGGGGGCGGCGGGCATCCGGCCCAATGCTAGACTCGCCGCCGCCGCCGCGACGGCTGCCGCCGGCGCCGTCAGCTCGCAGAGGGCCTCACCGATCCCCGGCTCGCGCCGTTGCGGCGCGGGTCAGCGCATGAGCGTCCAGACCCCGCCAGACATCACGCCGCTCTTCCCCGAGCCCCCGCGCACGAAGCCGCGCGTGAAGAAGCTCCGGCTGCTGGCGATCCTCGCGCCGCTCGCCGGCCTCGCCCTCGTCTCGACCGTCTTCGGGATGATGATGGCGGTCGCCTCCGACCTACCGGACCTCGAGACGGCGAAGGAGTTCCAGACGGCGCACAACTCGGTGCTGCTGGACGACCGCGGCCGGCGCATCGGCATCCTCACGAGCAACGAGAACCGCATCATCGTCCCGTACGAGCAGATCTCGCCGAACATGCGCAACGCGATCGTCGCGATCGAGGACAAGCGCTTCTGGACCAACAGCGGCGTCGACATCCGGGGCATCGCCCGCGCGTTCGTGCAGGACATCATCCACCAGGGCTCGGTCCAGGGCGGCTCCACGATCGCCCAGCAGTTCGTCAAGAACGCCCTGCAGGCGCAGAACCGGCGCACGCTCTTCCAGAAGCTCCGCGAGGCGGCGCTCGCGTACCACCTCACACGCCGCTGGAGCAAGCAGAAGATCCTCACCGAGTACCTGAACTCGATCTATTTCGGCAACGGCGCCTACGGGATCGAGTCGGCCGCGCGCGCGTATTTCGGCAACGACCCCGACCACCTCGGCTGCGGCACGCCGCAGCGCCCGTGTGCGGCGGAGCTCAAGCCGCAGGAGGCCGCGCTGCTCGCCGGCGTCGTCGCGAACCCGAGCGCGTACGACCCGGTCGCTCACCCGCAGGCCGCGCTCGCGCGCCGGAACCTCGTCCTGCTGCGCATGTACCAGCAGGGGATGCTGCCGCGCGCCGCCTACCAGCAGGCGATCGGGGAGGCGCTGCCGGTGGTGCAGCCGCCGCACGTCGAGACCAAGGCGCCCTACTTCACGACGTGGGTGCGCCAGCAGGTCGTCGACCGCTTCGGCGCCCAGCGCGCGTTCGAGGGCGGGCTGAAGATCCGCACGACGCTCGACCTCGACCTCCAGAAGGCGGCGCAGGACGCGGTGGCGCAGGAGCTGCCGGACCCGGCCGGGCCGAGCGCCGCGATCGTCGCGATCGACAACAGGACGGGCGAGGTGCGCGCGATGGTCGGGGGGCGCAACTACGACACGACGCCGTTCAACCTCGCCACCCAGGGCCAGCGCCAGCCGGGCTCCTCGATCAAGCCGTTCACGCTCGCCGCCGCGCTCGAGAAGGGCTACAGCCCGAGCTCGATCTGGCCCTCGCGCAAGCGCATCTTCACCGTCCCCCACACGCATGGCCGCGAGCACTTCGTCGTCAACAACTTCGAGAGCACGTACGTGGGCGAGCGCTCGCTCGCGGACGGCCTCACGTACTCGGACAACGCGGTCTACTCCGCGGTCGGCATCAAGGTCGGCACGGCGCGGATCGCGCACCTCGCCGAGCGGATGGGCATCCGCACGCCGGTCTCGACGAACTACGCGATGACGCTCGGCGGCCTGCGCGAGGGCGTCACCCCGATCGACATGGCGCACGCCTACGAGACGTTCGCCGAGCACGGCGTGCGCACGTCCGGCTCGCTCGGCTCCAGCGAGGACGGGCCGGTCGGGATCGACTCCGTCGAGGAGCCGAACGGCAAGACGATCGAGAACAAGGTCCAGCGCACGCAGGTGCTGCCGCGCTCGGTCGCCGACACCGCGACGCAGATCCTCCAGACCGTCGTGCAGAGCGGCACCGGCACGCGCGCGGCCTACGGCGGCTTCGCGGCCGGCAAGACCGGCACGACCGAGAACTACGGCGACGCGTGGTTCGTCGGCTTCACCGACCGCCTCACGATCGCGGTCTGGGTCGGCTACCCGAACGGGCTGAAGCCGATGAAGTACGACTTCGGCGGCAAGCCGGTCGAGGGTGGCACGTTCCCCGCGATGATCTGGCACGACTTCGCGCTGCAGGCGCAGGCGATCTTCCAGGAGCGCGCGAACCAGGCGCGCGCGAAGAAGGGCCTGCCGCCGGTCACGACGACGACCACGACGCCGGTGCCGGCAGTGACCGCACCGAGCGCCACCACCACGACCACGACGCCGGCCACGACGACGCCGAGCGGCGGCACGCAGGCGCCGAAGAAGCAGTCGACGACGCCGAGCGCGACGCCCGCCCCGACGCAGCCCGCCCCGACGACGCCCGCACCGCCGCCGACCACGACCACGACGCCGACGACCACGACGCCCAGCGGTGGCACCGGCGCCGGCGGCGGGACGAGCACCGGCGCCGCACCGCCGCCGAGCGGCTAGGCCGCTAGGCCGCGAGGCTCGCGCGCAGGCCCGGCGGCCACGGGCGCGACACGTGCCGGCTGCCGAGCGCCACGAAGCGCCACGGCAGCTCGACGGCACGCGTGATCCCGATCCGCGTGCCGATCGCGAGGTCCGGCGCCGCCGCCCCCGCCTCGCGCGGGTGGAAGCGCACCGGGCCGTCGAGCAGGCTGGTGCCGTTGTCGCCGAGGTCGATGCCGAGGGCCTGGGTGAGCTTGCCCGGGCCGGAGCAGAGGTCCTCCGCGCGCTCCAGGCCGCGGCGCTCGCGCATCTGCTCGAGGCCCGCGAGCGGCTCCAGAGCGCGGATCAGCACCGCGGCGCCCTCGCCCTCGGGCTCGCAGACCGCGTTCAGCAGCGCGTGGATGCCGTAGGAGCGGTAGACGTAGGCGTTGCCGGGCGGCCCGAACAGCGTCGCGGTCCGCGCGGTGAGCCCGGCGTAGGCGTGGCAGGCGGGCTCGCTGTGGTGATAGGCCTCGGTCTCGACGATCACCCCGGCGGTCTCGCCGTGGCGCACGGTGCAGCCGACGAGATCGCGCGCCACCTCGAGCACCGGCCGGTCGTAGAACGCGGCGTCCAGCGCGGCCATCACGCGTGCTGGAGCTCCCGCCGGG
>DASTWP010000161.1:0-2906 GCA_035765835.1 Solirubrobacteraceae bacterium | reverse complement strand
GCCGTCGGCGACGGCGAACAGCGGCGCGCGCGCGTAGAAGGCGTCCTCGTTGCCGCGCCGGCGGCGGCCGGCGTCCGCGAGCGAGGGCGCGCGCGCCAGCAGCGCGCCGACCTCGTCCTCGCCGATCATCGTCGGCGTCAGGCCGTCGGAGCAGATCAGGTAGACGTCGCCGGCGCGGGCGGGCAGCGTCTGCACGTCGGGCTCGACGTGGGCCTCCGGCCCGAGCGCGCGCGTGATGATCGAGCGCTGCGGATGCTCCTCGGCCTCCGCGGGGGTCAGGCGGCCCTGCCGGCGCAGCTCCTCGACGAGCGAGTGGTCCTCGGTCAGTCGCTCGAAGTCGCCGTCGCGCAGCCGGTACATGCGGCTGTCGCCGACGTGCGCGACGGTCACCTCGCCCTCGCCGACGTGCGCGACCGTGAGCGTCGTGCCCATGCCCGCCCGCTGCTCGTCCTCGCGCGCGAGGTTGTTGATGCGCTCGTTGGCCTCGCGCACCCGCCGCGTGAGGCGCTCCTCGACCGAGCCGTCGCCGTCCGGCAGCCCCTGCTCGAGCACCTCGATCGCCACGCTCGAGGCGACCTCGCCGGCCTGCGCGCCGCCCATGCCGTCGGCGACGGCGAACAGCGGCGCGCGCGCGTAGAAGGCGTCCTCGTTGCCGCGCCGGCGGCGGCCGGCGTCCGTACGCTCGAAGTGCTCGACGACGCGCAGCACCCTCAACCCTCGACGTAGGTGAACTCGCTGTCGCCGATCCGCAGCCGGTCGCCGGAGTGCAGCGGCTGCGGGCCGGTCACGAGCTCCTCGTTGAGGTACGTGCCGTTCGTCGAGCCGAGGTCCTCGAGCACGACGATCCCGCCCTGGCGCAGCAGCCGCGCGTGGCGCGAGGAGGCGAACGGGTCCTCGAGGCGGATCTCGGCCTGGTCGCCGCGGCCCATCACCGCGCCCTCGCCGACGTCGTACTCCATCCCCGGCGCGTGGCCCGGCGCGCGCTCGACGACGAGGCGCGGCTCCGCGTCCTCGCCGAGCGGCCGCGCGTTCGTGACCGCGGCGTACATCCCGGTGGCCTCGCCGGCGGGCGGCGCTGCGGACGCCGCCGGGCCGCGATCGCTCGTGCGCCGCAGGTCGCGCAGGGCGCTGCGCGCGACCCACAGCAGGAACAGGTACAGCACGGCGAGGAAGCCGAACTTCAGCGCGACCGAGATGGGCTCGAGCGTCGTCGTCGTGGCGGCCAGCACTACTCCACCTCGAACACGGCGTCGACCGTGGCGATGTCGAGCCGGTCGCCCGAGTCGACGCGCTGCATGCCGCGGATCTGCGTGCCGTTCAGGCGCACCCCGTTCGTCGAGCCGAGATCGGTGATGCCCCATTCCAGCGCGCCGACCGGCCGGATCTCCGCGTGGCGGCGCGAGACGTTGGAGTCCTCGAGCACGATGTCGCACTCGCGGCTGCGGCCGATCAGCGCGCCCTGCGGGCCGATCGCGAAACGCCGCCCCTCGGCGCGCAGGAACGCGCGGCCGCGCTGCGCCGTGCGCGCCTGCGAGAGCTCCTCCTGCACCCGCCCCGCGGTCGAGTAGATCATCGTGTGCCCGTGGTCGCCCTGCTCGGCGCCGTCGCCGGCAGAGCGCACGAGCCGCGCCTGGATCCCGAACTCGCCGAGGCTGAGGCGCTCGTCGGTGCGGAACTCGATCACCGGGCGCGAGGCGAGCGCGAGGCGCTCGGAGCGCGCGTGCTCGAGCAGGTAGGCGCCGAGCTCGTCGATGACGTCGGGCTCGACGCCGGAGAAGCGCTCGCGGTCCTCGGGCGAGAGCCAGACGACGTACTCGTTGGGCACGTACGTGCGCGAGAGCGAGACGGTCTTGTGCTCGTCCATCTCGCGCGCGAGCTTGCGCGCCAGCTCCACGGGCCGCACCTCGGTCCGAAAGACGCGGCCGAACGTGCCCTCGACCAGGCCGGCGATCTTCTCCTCGAGGTTCCTGAGGACGCTCATGGTTTCGTCCGCCCCGTGCAGCGCGGACCGGGCCATGCTAGGGCCAGAGCCGCCGCGACGGTCCCGTCGGGAACGGGCCTAGGCCCTCCCGCGTGACGCTCGCGCCGCGATCGCGAGCGCGGCCGCCACCACGGAGCCGATCGTCAGGCCGCGCAGCGTGCTCGTCCCGCCGGCGCCGGCCAGCGCGCCGGTGGCCGACGCGAGCCCGGCCGCCCACGCGGCAGCGCCCGCGAGGTCGAAGACGAATGCACGACCGCGGACCAGCAGAGGGAGCATCGCTGCGCCTGCTGCCCACACCAGGGCGATGGCAAGCGTGCCGCTGCTCAGCAGCGGCCAGATCGCGTGCTGCACGGCGCCCGTCACCGAGCCCTCCCAGACCGCGCGCGCCTTCGCGGCGGCGGGGACGCCGGCCGCCAGGCGGTCGCCGGTCAGCAGCTCCGCGAGCGCCAGCCACCAGAAGCCGAGCGCCGCGAGCGCGGCGCGCGCGGGCAGCCTGCGGGCCTGGCCGGCGAGCGCGGGCCAGGCCGCCGCGAGGCCCGCGAGGCCGAGCAGCGAGGCGCCCGCGGGCGCGGACCACAACGCTCCCGCGCGCGGGAGCAGCAGCGGGACCGGCGCTGCGGCAAGCGCGAGCACCAGCGCGGTGCCGGGCGCACCGGCCGCGGCGAGCCACAGCGGCAGCGCGAGCGCCGCGAGCGCCCACCCCCCGCGCGGCAGGAGCAGCGTGAGCGCGGCCACGGCGAGGCCGAGCGCGGGCGCCGGCAGCGGCGGCGCAGGGCCGAGCCACGCTGCGGCGGCGCTCACGAGCAGGCCCAGCGCGGCGGCGGCGAGCGCGCGCTCGCGCCACGGCGGCGGCGCGGGGGCCGCGACGCGCGCGGCGTCGCCGTCGAGCAGCGGCCCGGCGATCGTGCCGGGCTCGTCGTCGGCG